>DATNQL010000065.1:0-18054 GCA_036704025.1 Stenomitos sp. | reverse complement strand
ATATCAGCACGTATCCGCTTAACATTTAGTTTTGAGTTATTTTTTACCGTTAAAATTGAATGCGACTTCGTATTAATCTCAATCCACGCTTGAAACTCTAAAATCCCATTGTTCTCTCAGCTGTCCAATGTCGATCAGATGATTGATAAACTTTAACGGTTTCTAAACCCACTCTTTGCATCATTTGATGGACTTCCTCTAAACTGAAAGCCGCATGAAGAGAATCACGAAATAACTGTGTTTGATGAGCATTACAATCAGCCGCAACTCGATTCACGATCGCATCTAGATTTTCCTGAGAATCCGGTCGAAGTAAATCCCGCAGAAGCATCGCTCCATTCGGTTTGAGAACACGCTTGAGTTCCCGCAAAAAGGGTAAGGGATCTGGAAGATGATGGATGAGGCTATTGGAGACGACCATATCAAAATGTTCATTGGAATAAGGTAGCTGCTTAGCATCCACTAATTCCAGTTGAATGTGTTGCGACAAACCGGATTGCTCAACATTTTTTTGCCCAATATCCAGCATGGATTGTGCCAGATCAATCCCAATAATCTGCCACTGGGGACGCTGTTGGATCATGAGAATTGGAATTCGGGCAGTGCCAGTACCCGCATCGAGAATGAGTCCCTCTCGTGGACCGAGTTCAACAGCCAGTTCAGCAAAGGCGGTATTCACCTCCAAGAAGTCCATGGCATCATACTCAATTGCCTCTTGTGGGCTATCCATGACTTCCGGTTCAGTTACTCGCTCCATGGCTCATCTTCTCCAACTTAATACTTAATCATTAATACTTCAGTTGACTTCTTCCTTCATGCTGATTGCATAAGGGGTGATGGGGATAGAAGTATGTATCTCTATAGATAAGGGAACAGAAAATTTCCCATGGGTGTGTATAGAAATACTCGTCTCAATCAGGTGCGTCTACTATCTTGCGAACTTGTGCGCGAAGCGCAATCCCACTCAACTTCACATCAATCCGGAGTCAACAATAAATGATAGCCAATGCACCTACCTTCAACACAATCACCGGCATCAATTACACCGTGACTCGTACCGCACAAGGATGGGAACTCATCGTTTGGGAAGAGGCGACAGTGACAGAACAGAGAATATGTCCCTTCCTGTGGAAACTGAGACTGGAACTGTCCACAATCAATGAAGTCAACTCTACCCTACAAGCCATTGTGGGAGAAGCAGAACCTGAAATACCATCAAACATCAATCCTTCTTCTCGCGCTCTTTGTACTCTTTAAGCCGTTGTGCAACTCGTTTTTGAACTTCGACATGCCGCGATACTCCCTCGTAGGTATAACGGTTGTAGCCATTACGCTGAATCAACGTTTCGATATTGCGAGTTCTCTCCCTCGTATCGGGGTGAGTGGAAAGCCATGCAAACAGAGGGCGATCGCGTTCTTCCTTCTCCAGCGTTACCATCAAGTTATGCAATCCATCAGCAGCATAGCCACTCGCCGCCAGAATGCGTGTACCGAGGGCATCCGCCTGACGTTCCATATCCCGGCTATAGTCGAGGACGATCAGATTCGCCGCCGTGCCGCCTAAAGGGATATATTGCGTAATATTGGCAATCAGATTCCCTTGAGTCACCAATTGAAACCCATGAGACAACGCGGCATGGGCTAACTCGTGAGCCAGTAATCCTGCTAATTCCGCCTCAGAGCGAGTTTTCAAGATCGTACCCGCATTAACAAATACTTTACCTCCCGGCAAGGCAAAAGCATTGAGCCGATCATCCATCACCACATAAAACTCGTATTCAAAATCCTTCCGTCCTGCTACCAAGGCGAGTTTATTCCCTACCTCACGCACATAGTTGAGCACGTCTTCGTCTTCCATCAGGGGCAGTTGCCGTTTAGCCTGCTTGGCAACCGATTCTCCCACCGCTGATTCTCCACGCAGCAACATGACTGTCGAGTCAATTGCGGAAATGGGACCAAACAAATTGCCCGTAAACACAAGACCAAGTGTACCCGTGATCGCATTGACGATCGCATTTCCGCGTAACTCCCGGCGCATATGATTGCGATAGCGCTCTAGATTTTCATCCGCCAACTGAGAAAACTCGCTACTTTGGGGATGATCGGGATAGAGTAAGGCAAATTGCCTCGCCGTCAGGGATGCCTCCAGCCACTTTTTCTGTTCACCCATGGCGGCAATCGTCGCTTTAAGTAACTCCGGTTCTTTAGGATAGAGAGAACTGGCTCGCTCTAAAACTTGTAACGCTTTTTCGGACTGCTCATACTCTTTCAGGGCTTGGGCGTAGCGCAAATGCCCCGGAATAAATTGCGGAAACCGCTCCACTAAAGACTCCAGCGGCACAAAAATCTTGGTTTTCAGCTTTTGTTCTAACCCCTCTCCAGACATGCGCCAGTACACCGCACCGGCGGCTGGCAATTGGGCGGCGTCGTAAATCGGTTCAGGTTTTGCTGTTTCCTCGGCTGGTTCGCCTGCGGGAAAAGGTTCTTTAGCGGCACGATACAATTTTTGGGCGGCAGCCAACTGCCCACTCATAAACAGTTGATCCGCTTGGATGAGCTTTTCCTGCCGTGCGAGTTCTTCTGGACTGAGTTCTGGTGTTTGAGCATCGGCAGATTCTTCAGTCTTGGATTTGTCTTCGGAACTCTCCGTTTCGGTAGCGGCTGGTGTTTCCTCGGCAGTTGGTGCGGAGGGTGTTGAGTGAGGAGTGGGGTTGGGAATAACGATAGGTTCTGTACTCTCGCCGGAAGTCTCCACGGTTGTTCCTGCGGGGCGAGTTGCCGGCTGGGTTTCCAGCACAGGAACCACGAGGGTGGGTGGCGGTTGGGCAGGCGACACCTCTTGAGTGATAAGAATATCTGTCGAGGATTGAGTTACTGGTTTCTCAATCGTCTTGTTCAGAGACTGCGCTAAAACAACGGCAGTTGAATTCGGTAGTAACAGACTGATTGAGATCAGCCAGGTATTCCAGAGAATGTTCATAAGGATATTGTGGGGATTATCCAGATCAGCAGAGGGTGGATTCCATCCGGTCTTTTTAATCATTATGTAGCGCCGCCTTCTCCAAACTTCGTGCCGTGCATGGAAATCCATGGAACAAGGCAATTCCCGCCATCCAGTATTCCGTTTGCTGACAGGGGATTGAATTCGCGTAAGACTAACCCACTTGTCCCCCTAGAACTCGTGAGCTAAGCTGATGTGCAGCTAAATTGCCATAGCGAAATTGTCATAGGGGGTGTAGGGTGTGGGGTGTGGGGTGTGGGGTGTAGGGTGTAGGCTTTCTTAAATGCGTCACAGCTTAATACCAAGCTCAACGATTAACTCTTATGTAGAAGATGAACACTGGAAACTGAGGACTGAGTATATTTTCCTGCCTAATCTCCATGCCTAATTACCTATTACTAATTAAAGATTAAAAACTCGTATTGTTACCTATGACTACCTCACAAGAAACAGCACAACTCTTCTATTCTCTGGGGAAATGTCACCAATGACATAAGTAGGTAGGGGGACGTAATTCTTTTTATTTTTTGGTTTCCTTAAGGTAGGAAGAGCAGTTGAAGAGGGCGGTTTTCATGTTGAATAGCAAGGCTACAGTGAATGTTACATCTATTTTGCTGGCAGCTTTAATCTCCGGCTTAGCCGCAGGATTACCAATCGGGTACTTTGCTCGGCAATTGTCTGGGACATCGCCTACTCCCAATGTAGCGACGTTACAAAGACAATAAGTAGGTAGGTATTAATATTTGTCGTTGAGGTAAGGCAGAGGGTAGAAGGCAGAAGGCAGAAGAGTAGAGTATTTAAATCTCTTAACATTTGTTGATATACCTTCGTTTATTTGTGCCTACCTACCTAGAGGATAAAATTACATCCGAATAGATGTGTTCGTAGCTCATAAAAATTGGGTTTTGTTATATAAAAGCAGGTGCAAAACGATGAAAAAATCAGATAATTTTTTAAATTTAATATTTTGGGTCATTGCTGGAGCCACTTTTGCGACCGGTGCTGTGCTTTTTAGTCCAAGAGCCGATAGACAGCCAGAAAAAGCAGCCGTTGTTCAACCGGAAGCTCCCATTGCGTTAGAGCAACGATAAGTCAAAATGAATTTCCGCCCAGCCAGGAATGCTGAGCCAGAAACCGAAAAAGAGCGATCGCCTCTCAACTCACTACTGCGATCGCTCTTTCAACTGATGCAGTCCCTCAACGAATTTAATCGCCAATTAACGACGCATATGCTCCTCTAAAATCTGCTTCGCCCGTGGCTTATAAATCAGATAGAACAACGTCTCAATGTAACGCAGCATATCTTCCCGGTTTTCCTTCGAGGTATAGTTCCAGAAGCCATAAATCCGCGCCAATGAAAGCAGCCGCGTGGTGTGAATTTTCCAGGTATAGGTGGTAAAAACCCGCTCCATCCCCTTATTAGAAATTTCTTCCCAATCGTTAGGATTTTGGTCACACTTACTCACAAAATCTAGAATTTTCTGAGCCGTTCCTTCTTGGTCGGTGGGGTTAATCAAAAACCCATTCACCTTATTTTGAATAATCTCCAAAGGCCCACCGAACTGGGTCGCAAAGGTGGGTAGACCCGTAATCATCGCTTCCAAAATTGTCAAACCAAACGCTTCAAATAAAGCGGGTTGAACAAAAATACCTTTGTGGTCAGCAATGACCCGATAAATTTCACCCGAATCCCCCTTGGGCAGGCGCACGCCTAACCAGCGGAATTTACCGTGTAGATTGTACTCGTCAATAATCCGGTAAAGCTTGATAATTTCGTCTTTTTCTTCGTTATCATCGGATTCTTCAACACGCAACTTACCCGCCACCAAAATCAGGTTACACCGTTCTTGCAACTCTTTACTTTTACCAAAGATTTCCGCTAAACCGGTCATATTCTTAATCCGATCAAGACGCGCCATTGAGAAGAGAGGGCGCTTGGTCGGGTCATCGAGTTTGCCAAAAATATGGGCGGGGTCTTCTTGGGTGAACAGCATTTCTTCCAGCCGTTCAATAGAACTGGGAACCCGATCTTCTGTGCGCGTATAGGGGAAATAGACATTCTCATTCACCCCTGGCGGTACCACGTTGAACTTCGGCGAGAATAACTCAATCCCATTCACGACGTGATATAAATCGGGCATCGTAAAGCACTTATAGGATTCATACTGCCCGACACTATCCGGTGTTCCTACAATCTCCTGATAAGTACTACTGATGACGAAATTGGTTGCATTCATGGCAATCAAGTCAGCCGTAAATTGCAACGAGAAGTGGTATTTGTCCTCTAACTCTTGCCAGTAGAGGTTACTAAACAAGTATTTCGATTTTTCCAGGGCGTGGGCAATAATACACTGAGTCACCTGTAGCTTTCGTGCCAGTAGGAAGGCGACCAAGTTTCCATCAGTATAGTTACCAACAATCAAGTCTGGACGGCCTTGGAACTCTGCCAATAGTTCTTTCTCTGCATCAATCGCATAAGTTTCTAGGTAAGGCCAAATCTCAAACCGCGAGATCCAGTTTTGGGTCAGTTTGGGATTAAATTCCCGGAACGGCACCCGCAAAATCCAAGCATTATCCGTGCCGTGGACTTTTTCTAGGCGTTCATTACACCGCGTACCATCACTATTCTCAATCAGACGACTGAGGATAATCACCTTGGGTTGAACGCCCAATCCTTCTAATCCCGCTAGTTTAATATCTTCTTGTAACTGCTTCTCTAAACTCCTGGCTTGGTCGAGGACGTACACAACTTGCCCGCCCGTATCGGGACGCCCTAAAACCCCTTCTTGCCCAAACCAACCGTGGACAGAGACAAGGACGATGCGAAAGATCATCGGAATGCGGGAGATAAACTTTTCGAGTCCCTCATCATTGGGAGAGTCTAGCAGTTCATCGAGAATCTCTAGGGTATCCCGCACACGCGAGGCCGTGTTACCCCATCCGGCTTCAAAGCCCATTTCTTGCAGCTTGAAGCGAAATTCTTCATACGACTCTTCATCCGGGCGATCGCTCACAAATTGTAGCGCCCGCTTCACCTGATCGGAAAGTTGCTGTTGGTTTTTAATCCGCCCGTTAATCAGTAGTTGCGTCCCTTGAAACTGATGCACTCTTAAAAAGGTATACAACGACTCCAACCACTGCCGGGGGTCTTGAAACAGCTTACTCGACAGGTAGCGGTTGAGGAAGCGAACGCCCTTGCCGATGTTTTTGGGGTCGCGAATGGTTGGACTGTAGTCATAGAACGGCTGGAAATCGAGTTCAAGAACGTCTCCTTCTGTGGGATGGTAATGGTTGACGAAGCGATCGCGCAAATCCAGCAATTCTTGTACCGTGACCGGCTCAACGGTCAAGTCTTCTAAAACCCGATAGACATCTTGAGACGCAATCTTCGGTCGGATGATTAGGTAGAGGCTCTCACTATCCAGAATGATTTCCTGGGTATAATACACCAGTTGCCCCAGGTGGGAATATTGAAAAAAATGTTCCGGTTTTTTGTGGTTGGCGCAGTATTCACTAAAAGCAGCAAGAATATCATTTCGGAGTAAATACCTTTTATCTGAGGCGCGTAACTGGCTAGCGAACTGCCGGAGCTCGCTTTTCTCGTCACTTTCAAGAACGTCCTGGATCAGATTGATCATTACAACTCCCAAAGCGCAAAATAGAATAGTGATAACAACAATCTACAAATTGCTGTCTAGAAAGCGTATTCCCTGAGATAGATCAACACATATTCAAGAGGGCAAAGATTATAGAATGTAAAGTTGCCCATACTTTTGCCGGATGTAACGAATAAATGGCTCGATGCGTAAAGACGCACCTGTCACGCTCCTAATCAGTTCAGTTGCCGTGTATTTGCAACCGTGTTGGTAGATTTTATCTTTCAACCAATTGTGTAGTGTAATAGACCGTCCTTGCTCTATGTCTGTTAAGATTTCTGGATGGTCAAGGATGGCGGCCTCAAAAAACTGAGCGCTGAGTAAGTTGCCTAGGGCGTAACCTTGGAACATCCCGCCAATTTGACCGGTGTACCAATGAACATCCTGTAATACACCGTCGGTGTCAGTCTCTGGAACAATGCCCAAATCGGAGCGGTAGCGTTCGTTCCAAGCTTCGGGGAGGTCTTTGACGTCCAGACTACCTTCGAGCATCTGTAATTCTAAGTCGAAGCGAATCATGACGTGCAGATTGTACGTGACTTCATCGGCGTCCGTCCGAATCAGCGATCGCCCCACTTTATTAATGGCTCGGTAAAATGTATCCAGGGAAATCTCACCCAACTGAGCGGGAAAGACAGCCTGCAATTGGGGATAATAATAGTTCCAGAAGCCTCGACTCCGTCCTACCAGATTTTCCCAGAGTCGAGATTGGCTCTCGTGGACACCGGAGGATGTCCCTGCCGCCAAGGGTGTGCCTTCATACTCCAGGTTGATGCCTTGCTCGTACAGGGCGTGCCCCATCTCGTGGATGGTACTAAATAAGGCTTGACCTAGATCGTTTTCATAGACGCGGGTGGTAATTCGCACGTCACCAATCGAGAAGTTGGTCATAAACGGGTGGTGCGTTTTGTCTTGACGCCCCCGATGAAAGTCATAACCTAGCTGTTCAAGGATATTGAGGGTGAAATCTAACTGCTGAGCTTCAGGGTATAACTGACGTAAACAGCTATCATCGATATGGGGTTGGGACGTAATCGCTTCCACAATGGGGACGAGTTCCTTGCGTAAATCGGCAAACAGCGATCGCAAGAACGATGCCTTCATGCCGTAGTCAGCAAAGTCAATCAGGGGATCGGCGATATGTTCGTAACCTGGGAAAAAGTTAGCCAATTCGCGGCTCAAGTCCAGGGTTTTTTCCAGGTAAGGCTCTACCGTTGCAAAGCTGTTGGTTGGGCGCGCGACGACCCAGGCTTCGTAAGTTTGGGTGCGATGCATCGAGAGTTGTGCCATAAATTTCGCCGGCACCCGCACGGCGATTTCGTAATTACGTCGAGTGACGCGGATGAGGCTCGCTTCATCCGAATCGTAGGGTAAACTTTCTTCGTAGGGGCGCAAATCTTCCAGCAGTTCGCCCACCGCCGGCTCGGTAAATTTACTGTGAGAGATTTGTTGCAAAGTAGCTAGCTGGCGTCCACGAGCCGCTGCCCCTCCGGGAGGCATATAGGTCGCCTGATCCCAGTAAAGTAGGGAAGCCGCTGCTTCGATATCATGGATTTCAGCGAGACGTGCTTTGAGTTCTAGGAGTTTCGGTTCGGTCTTTTCGATAGTCTGCATAGTTGGGGGTTGATGCTGAATTAATCGTTTTCTTGTTTATGCGCTGCTTCGCAGATTAGGTAAATGTACACCTGACGACCGAAATGTCAAATCACCCCATACTGGAGAGGTTTGCAGTAATTGAAAGCACGAAGCGCCAAAAAGCTGCGCTTGACCTTTTCGACGGCTGTACTGCCAATGCTTCATCCAGCAGGGAGATGCTTAACCCTGACAAGGCTTGAGACTAGGAATTGACCAGTCGGCCAGTTCCTCCCAACAGCAAACGCACTCTAATTTGAGGGTTTGGAGATCTAGAAACTATTATTGTGCCACCTCTACGGGAAATACGGCATAATTGCTTTGGTAATCACTCTCACCCTGAATCAAAATCTGAAATCGTTCGTCAAACCGAATGCTTCCCAAATTTTGCCTCAGCTCTTACCATGTCTTGATATTCGTCAAGATTTCATTGGGTGCTCAATTACTCTTTTCAGAGGTTGCTAGATCAACGCTACTATGCCAAGCATAACAGGAAGCACTGTCCGAGTCCCTTGATTGATCGCCATGGAAAGCTGGCTCTGATCACAGTAGCTTCTGGAACTCCACTCCCTATTCCCCCACTCTCCCCTTCTCTCACTCCTCACGCTGAGCTCCGGCCCCACTTTTGCCAGAATAGACTACTCCTCAGATTGGAGCACGTCCTGCAAAAAGGGCGAAAGTTCGTTGTTTAATTGACCAGCCCGAACAAATTCGGCGTAGGTATCAGCTTCAATCGCGAGCAGTTCGTCTCGTAACTGTTCAATGGCATACTCCTGCATTTGAGGATATTCTTGCTTTAACTGGTTAATTTCTGCTTGCAAGCTATCCAGTTGCCCTTTCACTAAAGCCGTTTGATAGCGATAAAATTCTGGCTCAATTTCTGGGCGTTTGTCTACCTGCGTGAGACGATCCAGGACGCGATACAAAGCCGCTCGACGTGCGATCGCTTCTGTATACTTTTGGCGTAGGGGTTCATTCCCTAAAAGATTCAATCGTTCGAGCAACGTCTTAGTGGTTAAACCCTGTACGAGCAAGGTAAACAAGACTACACCAAACACAGTGGCAATAATCTCTTCTCGTCCCTTTAAAGCGGTGGGTAGACTCAAGGCGAGGGCGATGGACACTGAACCCCTTAAGCCACCCCACCACAGGACGGTTTGTTCTCGCCAATTAATTTCAGATTTGACGAACCAGTTACTCAAGCTGCCTAAGCTATAAATCGCGATCGCTCTCGTAACAATTACTGCTGCGATTGTTACAGCAATGGAATCCAAATTCTCTCCCAAACTCGCAAAGCGAATCTGATCGCCAATGAGTAAAAAGACAATTGAATTCACAAAAAAAGCCAAGAATTCCCAAAACTCCGTAACGATCACCCGTGTTCGCGGGTTCATGCCAATCCGAGAGCCAAAGTTACCTAATATTAAGCCGCAAGTCACGACACCAATGACCCCAGACCCGCCGAATTCCTCTGTAATAATATAGGCACCATAGGCAGAAACTAGGGTTAATGACTGTTCGACTAACGGTAAGTCAAAGCGCTGGGTGAGATAGGAGATGCCAAAACCAATTAATCCTCCTATTCCCAAACCAATGCCAACAAAGACAAAAAACCGAACAATGCTGACTTGAAGATCAAATTGTTCGATTCCTAAAGGAATTCCTACCAACAAGCTAAAGGCGACAACCGCTACACCATCATTGAACAGACTCTCACCTTCCATCAACGTCGTGAGGCGTTTGGGTGCGCCAAGTTCCCGGAACAGGGCAATGACAGAAACGGGATCGGTTGCCGAGAGTGTTGCACCCACTAACAACGCCGTTGGGAGTGATACGCCGACTAATTGATTGATGCCAAACGCTACCCCCACCACGGAAATCATCACCCCGATGATCGCAAATAGACTAATAGGGACTAAATTCTCCTTCAAACCCGACCATTTCAAATTCCAGGCGGCTTCAAATAATAGGGGGGGTAAGAAAATTGACAAAATGAGTTCCGGGGAGAGGTTTACCAGCCGCACATCGACTAAAGCCAAACCTAAACCGACAATCACCAATAGCAAGGTGTAGGGGATGTGACGAAACCAGCTAATCACTTGTGGTAGCGTGGCAACACTGAGAGAAACGGAAAGCACAAGCAGGAATTGCCTGAGATTGGCTTCAATTGCATTGGGTTCTGCCAGGGCTTCTATCGCCATACGCTAACTCCTAATGTTTGATTTTGATAAAACTGGGTTGAGGCTAAGCTGCGGCGCATCTAAATTGGATATAAAAATTTTTGAAAGGGGTGTGGGGTGTGGGGTGTGAAGGTATACAAATTAAATGCGTAACAGCTTATTCAAAATTCTCAAAAGTTGTCCTATTTAGAATGACAGGAAGCGCATCAAGATCGCCTCTAGTTGTGCAATGCCAATGGGCTTACTGAGGTATTCATTCGCACCCGCTGCTAAACAACGTTCGCGATCGCCAGCCATCGCCATGGCTGTCACCATCACCACTTTCAGATTCTTGGTGTCGGGTTCTCGGCGGAGTGCGGCTAATAAATCAAATCCTGTATATTCCCCTGTGATCTGCACATCCATCAAAATTAAGTTGGGCTTGAATTGCCGCACCTTCTGCAAAAAGTCTTGACCATTGATTAAATGCTCCACTCTATGACCGATGACTTGAAGATAGTCTCTCAATATCAAGGCGCTACGCTCATCCGTTTCAACCAAAAGAATGCGGGATTTAGCCCATAGGGGACAGCTTTGTCCCTGAATAACTCCTGTTGCTTGAGGCAATGAAGGCAAGATACATTCTTCTAGCTGCCGATCTGGCAGCCACAGAGTAAATTGACTCCCTTCACCGAGGTTGGATCGGACGGTAATCTCCCCTCCATGTAACCGTGCCAAACTGCGGGTGAGAGCCAACCCCAAACCGGTGCCCGTAAACCGCCGATTTAGACCACTATCTAATTGACGAAATGGCTCAAACAACAGAGGTAGGTGATTGGGAGCAATCCCAATTCCTGTATCTTCCACCGTAAAGCAAATCTCCTGGACAGTCCTAGACGCCTCGATGCCACTCACGTTACGGCTAAGCGGTCGTTTGGTCACGCTTAACAAGACTTCACCACTCGGTGTAAATTTAACCGCATTGGATAGAAGATTGAGCAACATTTGCTTGCAGCGTCGCTCATCGGCAATCAGAATTCGGGCTTGCGGATCGATGTGCAGCTTGAGTCTTAACCCTTGCTCATGGGCTTGCTCCCGCACCATGGCTAAGCAATAGTCACACAATTCTTGGATATCCAAGGGTACAAAAGTGAGTTGCTCTTTACCCGCTTCCACCTTCGAGAGGTCGAGAATATCGTTAATCAGCGCGAGCAGATGTTCTCCACTACTCTGAATACAGCTCACATACTCTTTTTGCTTTTCATTCAGCGTGCCGAAGATTTCTTGCCGCATCAATTGGGAAAGTCCGAGTACGGCATTGAGCGGTGTTCGCAGTTCGTGGCTCATCATGGCGAGAAACTCACTTTTAGCGCGACTTCCGGCTTCTGCGGCTTCTTTGGCTTTGAGTAACTGTCTTTCCGTAGCTTTGCGATCGCTAATATCGTAGATTGTGGCTTGCAGGATTTTACGCTTTGCCAGTTCAATCCGGGTCAATGTTACCTCGGCGGGAAACTCTTCACCATTCTGTTTGCAGTACATCCAATCAAATCGACAACGGCCCTGAGCGATCGCCTTAGTTATATACTCATTCGCTAGGGTGTATGAATCTTCACCATTGGGCTGTATTGCAGGTGAACAGCCGATCACGGGAACGGATGACTGATATAAAGAAGATGCAACCAGAGGTTGATACTGTGACTTCAAGCCTGAAGAATTCCCAACCTCCTGATGTGATGACCGCTTTGGGCTTTGTGCAACTCTCCCTTGCTTCATTGGTTTGCCGCCTAGCTGTTCGCGATGGGTACAACCAAATAAGCGTAAGGCGGCACTATTGCCATCAAAAATCCCATTTTCATCCAGCAAAATCACCGCTGTACTCGCTGATTCATACAGCGTGCGAAACTTAATCTCCGACTCTCGTAGTGCTTGCTCTTGACGTACACAGATAGGGGAAACGCACGGTTTGGAGGGATTGGCTTTGCCTCTAGCCATGGAATGGCGAATGGAGCGCACCAGTAGCTTCGCGTCCATTTGATGTTTGACTAGGTAATCCTGAGCACCTTGTTGCAATGCTTGCATCGCAATGGCGTCATCCTCCCAATCATGCATCACCAAGATGGGAATATCCGGCGACACTTGGTGCAATTGGGTGATCATGCCTGCCCCCTGGGCATCGGGCAGCGCCCAATCTAACAAAATTACCGAAATTGACGAGGTTTGACTCAGGTAAGTTAAAGCTTCTTCCAGTCTCGAAACTTGTATCAGTTGAAAGAGTATAGTCTTAGCTGTCTGTAACATTTCTTGCACCAGACAGGCATCTTTAGGGTTATCCTCGACCAGCAAAATCGTGAGGGTTTCAGTCGTCATGAGAGTTATTCGGCGAGCAGCAGGACGATAATTAGCCAGAAATCTTAGAGTGATTTCTTGATAGTTTTGGAGCTGCTCTCGGTCACCCAAACAGATCGTCTGAGGAGCTAGCCTTGACCGCCTGGAGACTGGAGATATACGGGCTAACTCCTTATGTTTTAAGGCTACCACAGGAAGCCGGACGTGCGCCTTTTCCTGCCCCTGATTAACAAAGCCTACCGAGACCGACTTTTGCTCTGTGTCAATCCAGACGGGTCACAACTCAACGGAATTTCACATTTTCCTTCCCTAGCTGACTGGATAGAACTCAATCGTTTTCTTTCGTAAGGAAAGTGTATTTAGATTTTGTATCCTATTTCACCGCCTGTTCTTAACCGATCAGGTTAAGGTATGAAAAGGATAAAAAGAAACCACACACCAGCAAAGATCCTGTTGCCGTGTAATCTTCGTGATTTCTTTTCGATCCCAAGCTTCTTTAGACTTTGAGTCAGAAGTTTAAAAAACTTCATGTCTTCCCGTGTTCCCCCGTGACAATTGCTGATGAAAGCGAGCTTCAGTTATTATGACCAATTGCTAAATCTCGGTTTGATGAGGCATAGAGCGTCCAGTTACATCTTTTCCCAGGTTTGAAGATTGATAACACCTTGAGATTTGAAGAAAATGCTTGCTCAATCTACTTGGCAACGGCTCTGTAGGGGGTCAATTGAACCAGCTTAAATCAGTATGAAGATTAGACTTTGGAGGAAGGAAAAGGGGTATGATGCCTCGGCAAAATTAGAGGATAGTGTGCTAGGGATCGATGAAATCGTGCCCAAATTTGAGCGATTGGATAGACTTACTTCTTGAGATAGATGAGGAGGGAAGCCATAAAGATTTAATTTAAAAAAACTACAGAGTGTGCCAGACCGATGGGAAGGCAGCGCAATGAATTAAACCCAATCTAAATCCAAGGGATTCGAGTTCAATAGTTAGTATCAAGTGGCTTAGTGGAAGAAGGCAGTCCTTCATCGCCAAAATCAGCGTTTTAAGTAACTAGATTTTAAAATCGGGAGATCAAAAAGTATGCTGGTCAACACTTGTCCTTGTTGTGGTAGTGTTTTGCTGCGCCATGCGCGACGGAAAGGTGTCTATTGGTATTGCACCTCCTGCCATGAAGAAATGATGCCTTTGATGACGGGTCAGTTGCCGATGTGCCCTGAACCGAGGAAAACGCGCTCACAAACTTTACAGTCAGTCAATTCATAGTCATCTTGAACAGTGCTGATTCAGCCAAAGGCGATAGGGATTGGGTGGCTATGACAGCGCTGCTCTGGTGAGGATGCAATCACTCGTCATTGTTCCGTGAAATGGGTTGATTCCACCCCATCCTAGAAATAATCCCTAACCTCTAAGACTCAATACTAAAAAAAGCGACAGGGCGAAAGTTCTTTCCCCGTCGCTTTTTTCGTAGTTCGGTTTTAATCCAAAGGCAGTCTGAACGGACACACCTCCTAAAATCTCTTGCCTCCCCTCCCCAACTTCCCCACTTCCACTCCTTGAGAGAATCACGACGTGAGCGAAACGGATTGAGTATCATCCACCAGGAAGCGACCCTGCTAAAATCAGGTGGAATCAAGCTGAGGAGACACAGCTCCATTGCTCGCTGCATTACTCTACGGTCAGGAAGATTTACGTTTGGAAGAGGTCGCCACTCCCACCCCGGCGGCGGGTGAGGTTGTGATCAAAGTAGGCACCGCCACAACTTGTGGCACTGACTTAAAAGTTTGGCGGCGTGGGGGTCATGCCAGAATGTTGAAACCGCCGACCTTATTTGGTCATGAGGTGGTGGGTGAAATTGTCGCCACAGGAGTTGGGGTTACAAGATGGAATATAGGCGATCGCGTCGTAGCCAACAACTCCGCCCCCTGTATGTCCTGCTTTTTTTGCCAGCGTCGCCAGTATTCTTTATGTCCCGATTTACTCTTCAACAACGGCACGTTTGCTGAGTATCTCCAAATCCCAGCCCCCATTGTGCAACATAACCTGTTAGCCGTCCCTCCCGATTTGCCCAATGCTCTAGCCGCCATGACCGAACCCTTAGCTTGTGTCCTGCATGGGATATCCTGTTCTAATGTTCAAGCCGGCGATCGGGTTGTGGTGATCGGAGATGGAGCCATTGGGCTGATGTTCGGGGCGGTACTGGCGCATCAGTCTGGTGCCCAAGTGTTTCTGTTTGGGGGAAATGATAGCCGATTGCAAATTGGAGAACAATTAGGGGCATCTCGGACGTTTAATTATCATCAGTTGTCGGATGTACCTGCACAGGTGCGAGACTTAACCCAAGGATGGGGGGCGGATGTGGTGATTGAAGCAACAGGTATTCCATCCGTGTGGGAAATGGCGATCGCTTGTGGTCGTCCGGGTGCCACCATTAACCTATTTGGTGGCTGTCCTCGCGATACCACGATTACCGTCAATACCGAACAGCTACATTACAACGCCCTAACGCTCAAAGGAGTGTTCCACAATACACCTGTGCATGTGCGCGAAGCCTTGGAGTTGTTGTCCAGCCGAGTCATTCCCTTTGAACAGCTCATTACGGACTATCGACCGCTCAAAGATTTGGAGCAGGCGCTTGAAGATATGAAAAATCGTAAAGCCATTAAGGTGGCTATTGAACCGGGGAGGCAGTGATGTTCAGTCAAAAGTCAAATATGAACCGATTTTGGAGTTGGGCATTGGGATGGGGGCAGGGAAATCCTCCACCAGGCCAACGGTCTAAACGGCTGTTCCTGCTGACCCTTTTCTTGGTGCTTGTTCCTGCACTTGCCAACGCCCTACCCGGTCAAAGAACAGAAACCGTTGCCGCCTGGATTAATGCCAACCCAACCCTAAGACCCAGTCTTGGAGATGGGTTGCGAGTGACGAAAAGCAGCACCCCCGCTCAGCGATTTACCTTCCAAGCCTCAGTACTGCCTCCAGGTCGCCTCACGCTTGCTCAAGACCGAGGTACCATCCGCAGTGAGCGCATGACGTTCTATGACAGGATTAACGGCGTCACCCTTGAGCGGTTGAGGGAATCGCTCCGAGTGATCTATGGCCCGACCGTTTATGACGATTACGAACGCGCTCAACTCGTTTACGATTATCCCGTCTCCACAACCATCGATTTATCACGGCGGCAGAATCGTCCGTTATTAGAGCAACAGCAGGGCGAGCTCCGATTAGGAGAGCGTTTCGCTTATTGGCTGGAGATTACCAATACTGAGAGGGGCAAGGCTTTTAACGGGCAAATTACGGTGTTTCTCAAAGAAGACCTCAACAAGATCGAAGCCGAAGTTCGTGCTCGCTAAGCGAAATATGACAGAGGCAAACCGCTGTAAAAATTGTTTGTCGTTATGGGAGGCACAATCCTGTGGATTGATATTTTTGCTGAAATAAAACCTTGCACCTTAAAGGTTATCCCCGGCTCAAGGTGAATCGTGTTGACCCAGCCTTAATCACTATGCCAAACACCGGCGAAAATACTCTTGACCGCTCTTGAAATTCGCTTCAAATCTTCCTTGAGTAGAGGGGGCCAGTCAACACCAGACTGCATCCCAGCCTCAAAATGGTGCCGGCCTTCAAAGGATAATAGATATAGGGCGTAAACCAGTTCCCGGTCAAGTGCGGAAGCGGTTCGTAGACCCTCAAATACAACTTTTAGGGCTAACAAAATAGTCGTCACCTGACCTGGAATGGGTGCCTTTCTTTGCTTGAGACGCATGAGAAAAGCATCAGTATTGGAGTCAGAGGACGTTCCCTGATGAATTAGAAAGCTACGGGCTGTTTTATAATCCATTGATTGTCAAGTGTCACCTTCCCAGAGTGTGTTCTACTGGAGCTGATGCCTACAATTTTGACATTGCAGGGGTCTAATCGAACATACCCTGGTGTGGACTATTGGAGCAAAATTATTCCTTAGAGTCTTGACAGTCGGCAAAACTTTATCTTAATTATTTCATTACCGCGACGTCATACTGTTGATGTCATGTTCTTTAATAATCTTTGCACTTTTGCTGTTGTTGTTCTGAGTCACTTAATGTGCTATAAATGAAATCTTTGAGACCTTATCGGGTGGAGTACGAAAATAAGAATGAAACAAGTGGGAACTCATCTGGTCGTTGACGCATGGGGAGCACCGGAAGACCTTCTCAATGACCCTGAGGGAATTCGCCGCGCCATTATGGATGCCATTGAAGCTGGAGAAGCTACCCTGATCGATTTGTGTGTACACCAGTTTAGTCCCCACGGAGTGACAGCAACGGCAACATTGGCAGAGTCTCATATCGCCATCCACACTTGGCCTGAACACGGCTATTTTGCGGCTGACTTATTCTTTTGCGGTCGTGGCAAGCCTGCGGAGGCGATGCAACTTCTGCAAACAGCGCTCAAAGCCAAGCAAGTCAGGCAGAGAGAAATCCCCCGTGGCTTTGACACAGCCGCACAGAGCAATGGGCGAGTGGAAGATCTTGCTTACCAGACTGTTGGGTAATCTCTGACTTCGTGACTGCATAATGAAGCATTAATCAAGGGCAAGGATAACACACCTTGCCCTTTGTGATCTATAGTATGAACTACTACCAGTGTCTACAGCTCAGTCAGTTTCTAACGCTTCTTCTCGCCAATATTACGGCGGAACGCTGGGCTGATCTACTCTTTCGGAAAGGCTCCCAATGATTTAACACAATTGCTGAGTCATTGAGCAACAATATAGGCAACGTTGCCCCAAAGGAGATGAAGATGTTAGATACCATCTTGGTTTTTGTCTTGGGTTTGACACCACCCATCCTTTCGCTGTGGATGATGCGAAGAGCAAAGAAGCAGATGGAAGCAAGGCTTTTAGCCGTAAGGCAACAGTCTTTTGTGCGGGTGCCACCGAGAAATCATCTGCCTCCTGATCAATACTACCTTGACGGTGTTGGCTATTTAATTGGTGATATTACCTGCCAATTCAACGCCCGTTCAGCTTATATCCGATGTGCGATTAACCCATCCGGTCCTTGTGAACAGTGTTCTCATTATCAACCGACAGAAGAAATAGTGGAGAGTTAATTCAGATGAGACGCCATGCGCTGGCGCACACAAAGAAAGAATATTCTTCTCCCTTCTGCCTCCTCCTATGAGTTCCGGTGCCTTCTGCCCTCTGACTTGAAAGTGGGGTGTAGGGTGTAGGGTGTAGGGTGTGGGGTGTAGGGTGTGGGGGAGGACTATTTTCATT
>DATNQL010000064.1:0-2249 GCA_036704025.1 Stenomitos sp. | reverse complement strand
CCAACTTAGGTAGGTGGCGATCTGCGCTGACGCTCCTAACGTCGCTACCGCTTCGCTATCGCAGCAGCGCTTCGCTATCGCGCTTGGGTTTTCAATTTCGTCAATGTCGCGCTCTCGCTTAGTGATTTGACCCCACCAGCGGAACTTCAGTTCGTATCCCCAACGGGTGGCGAGATTGTAAGTTGCCTCGTACTGGGGCATCACATGGGGATTGGCAACAGCCCCAGCGTCGGGATTGAGGATTAGCTGTTTTGTCCTTAGCTCAGTAGATAGCTCGTCCAAGTACGATTTGAAAGTTTCTGGGCTGACGGCGAAGTTCCCGCCCGCTGCACCCAACGTGATGCGGTTGAGGCGTATTGCCGTGATGAAGGGTTTAACACCGGTTCCCTCACAAAGCTCGATGGCATCGGTTCGGGGTTGCCCTGTCATTGGTCTGTGACAGGCGATGGGTAGCTCTCCATTGGGGAGGTGAGCCGTGGGAGCATTGGGGCGTTTTTTGGTGGCACTGGTGGGCCAACGGAAGCGTCCGCTATCATGAGCTTCATCAAGTCGTAACTGCCAAGCTAGTATCTGTCCGGTAGGATTTTTAATCGGCCAGATGTAACCGGCTTGAGTAATCAGACTTCGCCCGTTGATGCTGACTCCGGCAAGTCTGTGGCTAACATCGATGTTTAAGCGCTGCCACTGTTCAACACTCTTGAAGCCACCGACTTTGATTAACTCATCACTCAAACCCCGGCGCTTTAAATCTTCCCGATGGCGTTGGTTGAGACTGAGTTGATTGAAGATCAGATTGCATTCGCGATCGCGTTCCGATTCACTAAGCCGCTGGGCACGTTGTTGGCGCTCTACCTCTAGGCGCTGCTGATGCGCCAGTTCTCTCTGCCGTTGCCACTCTTGCCGCTGTTCTTCCGAATGAGCCTCGGCTTCTGTGCGTTGTGCCCACATCCCAAAACCGTGAGCGTCAAAGCCTCGAAAAATATAATCGAGGGGGTTAGCATTGCTGTTGCGACAGAAAATTAAATGGGTGGTGTTAGACTGGCGGCAGTCTTTGCGGGCACCGTTGCAAACCGGACAGGAACGCTTGAGGAGAGTAAAACTGTTCATGCAGCTCCCTCCTGAACAAACTCCATTTGCTTGAGGCAGAAAGAAGCATCAAATGCGGGGAAGTTAAAAAGTCGATTGCACTTGGTGTGTTGCCGCAGGCGATTGCCAGAACAAACTGGGCGGAATTTAAGTTGACTGGGTGTAGATGACATCAAGAGGCTCCAGGCGTGGAGCCGGGTAACAACGCACAAAACATCCCCGCGACGCTTCTTGGTTAAAGCAATCGCTTGCATCCCATCTGACCGATGGTTTAGTCCGATTCCGATAAAAACTTACAGTAAGCGTTTAGACGCACCTTCACCTTTATCGGAAGTCCTCCTACCAAGTCAGTCGGGGAATGTTAGCTAGACTCAAGACCCGGCTTTCTATGTTTAGGGGTTGGGGCGATCGCAACTCCTTGCAAGAAGGGAGTTAGCTGTTTGCCTAGAAAGATTGTGCCAGACTCCGCCAACGCGCCAAAAACGCTTCTCCTAGATCTGATCAGGGAAAAATCAGAGGCTGAAATGCTTACTGGATAAGGGTTTGAAAAATAAAAAGATTCCGAATGTATACGATTTGCTTCCGAATGTATATGATTTGCTTCCGAATGTATATAAAATGTTTAGGCGCTAAAACCTTTACCTGTTATGGTTTTGAATGCTTTTTTTCAAACTTTTTTAGTGTTTAGGAGTTTTGGAATTTCCTAAACACTTTTGGTGGGCGTGCCAAACTTCTCGTGCGTGAAATTTTCAAGGGAAGACGAGAGGCTGTTCAGTCCAAACACTCATCTAAACTCAAATACTCCACAATCCTGGTTTTCAGGCAAGGCTTGAGCGGGTGTGGGTAGCGACCGTTCTCAATCTGGGATAGCTGACCGGGGGATATCTCCAACTGTTGAGCCACTGCTCTTAAACTTTCACCTGTAGCCTTTCGCGCCATTCTCACTTGTTGTCCAAAAACTAAAGGGTTCCAGATGTTCAGAGCGGACTGAGCAGATTTCCGCTTTGTAGAGCGCTGGGGTTGCTTTTGTTCAGACTTTGAACCGCGTTTCGGCAGCGCTTCTGGCTCGCTTAATGTACCGAAGAGCTGTAGCCAGGTTTCAAACCACTTGTTAGGCTTTCTGATTTGACTGTCTGGGTGTACCCATTCTGGAGCATCTGGAT
>DATNQL010000063.1:0-5140 GCA_036704025.1 Stenomitos sp. | reverse complement strand
TTAGCCTCCTTTGCTCGCTATAACCTGATTGATAGCCTGAACAACAAAACCGTTGCACAGGTGCAACAACTTGACTGGGCGACCAAGTGGAAAAATACTGGACTGTTGAAATTTGACGACAAAAACCAGGATGGGCGTTTTCAACTCACCCCAGACAAAAAGACAAGCGAAATCGAAATTGACCGAGACATCGTGGTACTCTCGACGCCTGAAGTGGCAAAACTAGCGCCTTGGGTGATTGGGTTGGTTGCAGCCGGAGGACTGGCAGCCGCACTTTCTACCGCATCGGGGTTGTTACTGGTCATTTCCAGTTCTGTGGCTCACGATGTTTACTACCGCATGATTGATCCGGGGGCAACAGAAGCAAAGCGTCTGTTTGTGGGTCGGATTATGGTCGGAATTGCGATCGCGATCGCAGGCTACTTTGGCATTAACCCACCCGGATTTGTCGCAGAGGTGGTTGCTCTCGCCTTTGGTTTAGCCGCTGCTAGCTTTTTCCCCGTGATTATCTTGGGCGTGTTTGACAAACGCACCAACCGCGAAGGAGCGATCGCAGGCATGATCGTCGGCTTGGTTGTCACCACTCTCTACGTCTCCAGCGTTAAGTTTGGTGGAATGCAACCCTGGTTTGGGATTTCGGCAGAAGGGTTTGGTACGGTTGGCATGATGCTTAACTTCATCGTTACTTTGGTCGTGTCTCGCCTGACACCCCCACCCCCTGCCGAGGTGCAAGCACTGGTTGAAGAGTTGCGAACTCCAGAACACGTACCTCCCCCCTTGGCTGACATCGGTGAGGAACAGTTAGATTAAATAGCTGTAAATAAATACGGTTGAACTGGGGTTGCGATCGCCTTTGGCAGCAGCGTACATCCCTTCGGGCTTTACGCTGCTGTTGATTTCTAACTTTGGAATCTTGTCACTCAAATTCTATTACTCAAAACTAAAAGAAGTCGCGCCATGCCGCGCTGTCTTAGGAGTTATGAGTTATGAAACCCAAAGTTATTGTAGAACTACTAAAAGAAACCTTTCAAGAATGGCAAGAGGATAAGGCTTCACGTTTAGCAGCGGCATTAGCCTATTACACGGCCTTTTCCATCGCCCCCCTGATCATTATTGCCATTGCGATCGCGGCTGTAGTATTCGGTGAAGAAGCCGCTAGAGGTGGAATTGACGATCAACTTCGAGGTTTGCTTGGTCAACAAGGTGCAGCCGCCGTCCAAGATATGATTAAAAATTCCAACAAACCAGCAGAGGGCACAATGGCTACTCTGATTAGCGTTGTTTTGCTCTTGTTTGGTGCCTCTGGGGTTTTTGGCCAGCTACAAGATTCCCTTAATACGATCTGGGAAGTAGCACCAAAACCTGGGCGGGGCATAATGGGCTTTATTAAAGACCGCTTTTTGTCCTTCTCGATGGTGCTGGGCATTGGCTTTTTGCTGTTGGTATCCCTCATCTTGAGCGCCGTTTTAGCGGGGCTAAATAACGTCTTGGGCGGCATGATGCCTGGTTTAAGTTTCCTCTGGGGAATTCTCAACTTTTTGATCTCTTTCGGCGTGATTACCCTGCTGTTTGCCTTAATTTATAGAGTCCTTCCCGATGCAAAAATTGCTTGGGGGGATGTATGGTTTGGAGCCATCATTACCGCCCTACTGTTTACCATTGGTAAAACTCTGATTGGGCTGTATCTAGGTAATAGCAGTGTCGGTTCAACCTATGGTGCAGCAGGTTCCTTTGTCGTGCTTCTGTTATGGGTAAATTATTCGGCTCAAATTTTGTTTTTCGGTGCTGAATTTACCCAAGTTTATGCTAATAAATATGGCTCCCGCATCGTGCCGACTAAAAATGCGGTGCGACTGACCGAAGAAGATAGAGTAAAACAAGGAATCCCTCGCAGCAGCCACATTGAAGCCGTTGCTGCTCAGGAGAGTCAGGAGAGGAACCCAAATAGGGCAGCGCAACAGACGCTGCCATCACCACAGAGGAATCGGCGTGACAATAGACACCCAGCCGCTACCGCCCTGGGTGGACTTATCGGTATGTACCAAAGCCTTGCCCGCCTCAGTGGTAGGAAAAAGAACCGGAAAAACCGACAAAATTGATTCTCTAACTATTTCTTCAGAAAGAGAAACGATTTTGAAAATTTATGCTATTCTTTCTCTTTAACTAGAGTAAGTCAGCCTAATCCAGCGGCTCATCAGGGTGATAAGCCATACAACAGGTAAAGCTGGAGCGGAGGAACCAACATTTGGGGCGTATCTCTAATACTCTGTTTCCTTTTGTAAGCAGAAGTAGAGAAGGACATCTCTCAGTCCTAGCCCGTCAGCTAACTTCGTCGGCATTGAGGGGAGACTGAAGAGTCAGCATTCTGAAGTAATGTCTCGATCTCGTCAGTATCCTGGCTGGTACTGCTCAGGTTGTTTGTACCTGAATATTGACAGGAGGCATTACCAATGCTAATGCAGCTAAATTTGGTTGCGATGTTTGCCGTGGCAGCGCAGGCATCATGGAAAAAAGCGCGACCCCTAATTGTCCGAGATGTAGTCTTACTACCGATGATTGGGTTTGCAGGAGTTCTTTTGCTGTGGTGGTTTGCTGCCACCTTCTTAACCGAATTAATGCCCACCCCGCTTCAGGCACTGATTGATAGCGCAGAATACGCCAACCCTTTCTTTCGCAAAGGCCCTGGTAACTTAGGACTGGGTTGGTTATTGTTGGCAAGCTTAAGGCGGGTCATACTGGGATTTTTACTCGGCGCGGCAGTAGCGATTCCCTTGGGGTTTCTCATTGGCATGTCCAGAGAAGCGATGCTGATTTTCAATCCCTTGGTACAAATTTTTAAACCCGTATCCCCTTTAGCTTGGTTGCCGATCGCACTGGCTATATTTAACCTGGCAGAACCCTCGGCAATTTTTGTTATTTTCATCACCTCGTTATGGCCCACGATTATTAACACGGCTCTCGGCGTATCCAGCATTAACAAAGATTATTTGGATGTAGCACGCGTGCTAGAAATGCCCCGTTGGCGACGAGTGACAAAAATTATTTGGCCTGCGAGTTTACCCTACATCTTCACCGGTTTACGCATCAGTTTAGGGATTGCTTGGCTGGTTATTGTTGCGGTGGAGATGCTCACCGGCGGACTCGGCATTGGCTTCTTCGTTTGGGACCAATGGAACCGCTTAAATCTGAGTTCGGTGTTTTTGGCAGTGATTGTGATTGGCTTAACCGGGCTAGTTCTTGACTATGCTTTGGGCAGAATTGAAGCCCTTGTCACTCACCGCCCAGCTCAACTTTCTCGCTAAAGCCTTAAGAGCAACTGACCCATGGATTAGCTTCAGCTACGAGCGTAGCTGATGAATCTGGCGACTACTAATCAACAACAACTGAAACAACTGAGCAAGGGAGGGCGGGACAATTCCTCAACTGACTCCCCAGGATTATCAACAAACCATCACCTCATCCCCAATCCCCCAATACTGCCATGAATTCTTTGAACCGACGAAGATTTCTGCAACAAGTAGGCGCATCGGCAGCAGGATTTGCCTTATCCTCTTGTGCGATTAAGGGTGTTACCGCACCCGATCAACTCTCCAAAGCGGCCTTAGCTGTAGAACCCGTTGTAGACCCCGGAAAGCTAGAAAAACCCAATCTGACCGTTGGGTATGTGCCCGTCAATGATTGTGCACCGTTTGCGATCGCTTGGGAAAAAGGCTTCTTCCGTAAATACGGACTGAATGTCCAACTCAGCCGTGAGGCAAGCTGGGCTAACTCTCGCGACGGCGTGATTTTTGGGCGTCTCGATGCCGCACCTGTGGTTTCTGGAGCCGTCACCAACGCTAGAATCGGGGCTGAGGGTGCCCGACATGCGCCCCTGTGCGCGGCGATGACGATTCACCGCCACGGCAACGCCATGACTATGAACAAAAAAATGTGGAACTATGGCGTCCGTCCGTGGCGGGAATACAAAGGTGACTTGGAAGCCTTTGGCAAAGATTTCCGAGGCTACTTTGATAGCCAACCCCCAGAGGAACGTATCTGGGCTGTAGTCTTAAGTTCTGCTATCTACGAGTATTTTGTCCGCTATTTATCTGCCGCTGCGGGTGTCAATCCCTCAGACGAGTTTCGGGTGATTATCATTCCCCCACCCCAGATGGTGAATAACGTGCGGATTGGGGCGATGCAAGCCTACATGGTGGCAGAACCCTGGAATACACGAGCCATTAGTGGCAACGAGGGGGTTGGTTTTACTTTCGCCCAAGGTCGAGAAATCTGGCAAGGACACCCAGATAGACTGCTTGGGGTGATGGAATCCTTCATCCAGGAAAACCCTAAAACCTACCGAAGCTTGGTCAAAGCCATGATTGAAGCTTGTCAGTATTGCAGTGACCCCAAAAACCGCGCTGAAGTCGCCACATTGATTACTAGCCCCTCTTATACGGGTGCTAAACCCAAGAAGAAGGGTGCCCCAGTCGATAAGTTTACGCGACCGGCGATTGTTGGGGAATACAACTATGGTGGCTTTGACAACCAAAAACGTATGGTCGAAGACCCATACACCACCATTTTCTTTGACCTACCCCCTGAGTTGGCCCGAATTCCAGGAGACCACTCTACATTTTTGTGGCAATCGGAAAGTATTTGGTTAATGACCCAAGCCGCCCGTTGGGGACAAATTTCTGAATTTCCTAAAGATGCCCAAGAAAAGGCACGTCAAGGCTGGAAAACAGACCTGTATCGAGAGATTGCGGCTGAAATGGGCATTCAGTGTCCTAAGGAGGATTACAAAGTTGAACCCGCTGAGTTTTTTATTGATAAAAAAGCATTTGACCCCAGCGATCCGGTGGGTTATCTCAAAAGCTTTGAAATCCACGCCAATAGCCCCAAACGCTTCTATTTGTCTTAGGTGAAAGTGTTCATCGATTACAGATTAATCGATTAACTCTTAATAAACTTTACGGTTTCAACCTTTAACTTTCAACCTGCAACCTTCAACCCTTTCCAGAACGTCCTATGACTAAATCTAGTTCCTCTCCGATCAAAAGCAATTCTGCCACCCTCAACGGCAAAAACTTTCTTGAAATTGACAATGTTGTCAAATCTTATCCCAGTGCAGACGGCGGTGCGCTGGTGATTTTAGATG
>DATNQL010000062.1:0-10649 GCA_036704025.1 Stenomitos sp. | reverse complement strand
AAATGTGTGGCATAGTCGGTTTCTGGGACAACTCTCAACAACTCAACACTGACCAACTTGCGCCAATGGTGCAACGGATGTCAGATACACTACTCCATCGTGGCCCAGATGATGGTGGCATTTGGGTAGATGCAGAAGCGGGAATTGCGTTAGGTCATCGGCGACTTGCCATTGTAGACCTCTCTCCCGAAGGACATCAACCCATGGTGTCTGCTGATGGTCGCTATGTCATCGTCTTTAATGGCGAGATTTATAACTTCCTAGAACTCCGCCGCCAGTTGGAACAACTCGGACATCGATTTCGGGGTCATTCCGATACGGAAGTGATGCTGGCAGCCTGTAGCCAGTGGGGGTTAGATGCAGCCGTTAAAAGCTTCAATGGAATGTTTGCCTTTGCCTTATGGGATAGGAAAGAGCGAGTCTTGCATTTAGGGCGCGATCGCTTGGGAGAAAAACCTCTCTACTATAGTTGGCTGGGTCAAACCTTTCTCTTTGCCTCAGAACTGAAAGCCCTCAGAGCCTATCCCAACTTCAATCCCGAAATCAACCGTGATGCTTTAGCCCTCTACCTCCGTCATAACTACATCCCAGCACCTTACTCAATCTACCAAGATGTTTATAAACTACCACCAGCCTGCATCTTGACCGTACAACTTGGGGGAAGCACAACCCAACCTATACCCTATTGGTCTGCACAATCCATTGCTGAAGCGGGTATTGCTCAACCCTTTACTGGCTCAGAAACAGATGCGATCGCCCAACTTGACGCCCTGTTACGAGATGCGGTCAACTTACGCATGGTCGCCGATGTGCCTCTGGGAGCCTTTTTGTCCGGTGGCATCGATTCCTCCACGGTCGTCGCTCTCATGCAGGCTCAAAGCAATCAGCCAGTCAAAACCTTCAGCATTGGCTTTTACGAAGACAGCTACAACGAGGCTAAGTATGCCAAAGCCGTCGCCCAGCACTTGGGAACTGACCACACAGAACTGTATATCACTCCGGCTGAAGCGATCGCTGTCATTCCCAAATTGCCCACTCTTTATGACGAACCCTTTGCTGACTCCTCCCAAATTCCGACTTTCCTAGTTGCCCAACTCGCCAGACAGCACGTTACGGTTAGTCTTTCCGGAGATGCGGGGGATGAACTCTTTGCCGGATATAACCGTTATTTTTGGGGGCGTCGCATTTGGCAACAAATTGGTTGGATACCCTATCCTTTGCGAAATGCTGCGGCTAGTGCTTTGACGATGCGATCACCTCAAGCCTGGAACCAAACCTTTACTAGCCTTCAGCCACTGCTACCAACTACATTCAAACAACAAAATCCTGGGGATAAGCTGCACAAACTGGCAGAAGTTTTAGCCGTTGAAAGTCCAGAAACAATGTACAAGGGTTTGGTTTCCCATTGGAAAGAACCAGAAGCAATTGTACTGGGTAGTTCTGAACCGCTCACAGCTTTAACTAACCCCCAAGGCTGGGCAAATTTGCCAGATTTTACTCAGCGCATGATGTACCTCGATACCGTCAGCTATCTACCTGATGATATTTTGGTCAAAGTGGACAGAGCCACAATGGGAGTTAGCTTAGAAGCCCGTGTTCCGCTGTTAGATCACCGTGTTATGGAATTGGCTTGGCAGATCCCCTTAGGGATGAAAATCCGCAATGGTCAAGGGAAATGGTTACTACGCCAAGTTTTGTATAAATACGTGCCGCCAAGTCTGATCGAACGCCCCAAGATGGGTTTTGGTGTTCCGATTGATGCTTGGTTGCGTGACAAGCTGCGAGACTGGGCAGAAGACTTACTCGATGAGCGGCGTCTGCGGCAGGAAGGATTTTTCAATCCCCAACCGATTCGCCAGAAGTGGGCAGAACATCTTGCAGGCGATCGCAACTGGCAGTACTATCTCTGGGATGTACTTATGTTCCAGGCATGGCTAGATGAACAATAAGTTCGTAAATGAGGACTAAAGTAATGAATACCTCTGAAACTATCGATATTAACTATCTTTACTTCATACACTACATAAAACAGATTCCAGAATGGCAATCCCTTAAAGTGCTTGATTTTGGCTGTGGGAAGGGAGAGGTAGTTAATTTATTAAGGCAAGAGGGCATTGATTGCTAGGCTCTCCCGGACTAGAATTGATAAGTTTTACTAATAAAACTGTGAAAACTTCTTAACTCTAGTCTTGGCTTAGAGCGATAGCGGAGAGTCAAGACTACAATGATAATCAAGTTGACGGATTGTTCTATTCGGAAGGCAACTTAAACATGAAATTACCTCTTGATTCTCTGTTGAATTTACTAGGAGTAACTGTAGTAGGTCGCTCTCAGGTAGAGGAATTTATCTGTTTTCATCTCCAAATATTAGCCTCTGAATTTGACTATCCCCACTGTGGGAAATCTACTAAAGAATTTCACCAAATCCGCCCGATTCTAGTAAGAGACTTACCCAGTTTTGGGCAACATGTATACCGAAGAATTCCTCAAAGCAACCTTTGACCGTCAGAGCCAATGTCAAACAAGTGAGTGTTGATATGTGGGCAGAATTCCCGAAAGTTATCAAGGAAGTCCTCCTGAATGCAGCTATTGTTATCGATAGATTCCACGTCATGCAGCTAGTTAATGCATTCTTAAACAAGATGTGTTGCTTAGTGGGAGTAAGAACTAGAGGAAGTCAATATTTGCTTCTCAAAAACCAAGCTGATTTAACGGAAGAAGCAAAAATCCGAATCGAAGCTATTTTAAGTCAGTCAGCTTACTTGAGGATTGTCTATGAAATGAAAGAAGAATTTTGTGAGATTTATGAAGCTAGTAAAACTGTTGAATTCGGGATGAAAAGACTTCAAAAATGGTTAAGTCAAGCTCAGCTATCTCGGGAAGGATTGGAGACAAATCTGGTTAATTGTCGAAAGTACCAAGATTCCGAAAGGGAGTGATATAGTAAGTATCTGTGGCAAAATTTCAACTAATCCAGCTAGTCAACCCTATGGATTTTTTTATGCTGACTCCATTCAAGGGGCGTCAGCCATTAGCAATAAATGAAAATACCCTAAGCGTTAGTAAAAATCAGAAAGAATATCAATTGTAATATTAGACTTTAAATTTATTAATACCCCATTTCTATGAGTGAGCGCATTGCAGTTATTGGTCTTGGCTACGTCGGTTTGCCAGTTGCCCTAGCCTTTGCCCGAAAATTTCCCAACACCATTGGGTTCGATGTCAACATCGAGAAAGTTGAAAGCTTAAAACAAGGTATAGATCACACAGGCGAAGTTTCCACCGATGAGCTAAAAACCACTAGCCTCAAAATTACCTCAAATCTAGACAATTTATCAAAAGCCAACTTTTTTATTGTTGCCGTCCCAACTCCAATTGATCGTAATCATAGACCTGATTTAACGCCCCTAACTAAAGCCTCTGAACTCATTGGCAAAATTATAAAACCCGGAGCAATCATAGTCTATGAATCCACTGTGTATCCAGGAGTAACAGAGGAGATTTGCGGATCAATCTTGGCCAAAGTATCAGGTTTACAGCAAGGTGTTGATTTTAAGCTAGGCTACTCTCCAGAACGGATTAATCCGGGTGACAAAGCACATACCCTTGAAAAAATTGTCAAAGTTGTTGCTGGAGAAGATAGCGAAACCCTAGAACGGGTTGCTAGCGTTTACGAAACTATTATTGAGGCAGGTGTCTACCGTACCCCCTCTATTAAAGTGGCTGAGGCGGCTAAAGTCATTGAGAATACCCAGCGAGACTTAAACATTGCCCTGATGAATGAGCTAGCCTTAATTTGCGATCGCATCGGCATTCGTACTACAGATGTCTTAGCCGCTGCCAACACCAAATGGAACTTTTTGCCCTTCACACCAGGATTGGTTGGTGGTCACTGTATCGGCGTTGATCCCTATTACTTGACCACTAAAGCCGAAGAACTAGGATATCATCCCCAAGTCATCCTTGCTGGTCGCCGTATCAACGACAGCATGGGAGCCTACCTAGGACAACGCTTGGTCAAGCTTTTAGTACAAGCCAATCTACCCATCAAAAATGTGCGGGTGGGAATCTTAGGACTGACGTTCAAAGAAAACGTACCAGATATTCGCAACAGCCGCGTGCCGGATATTGTCGCAGAGTTACAGCAATTTGGGATTCATCCCCTCATTCACGATCCCATTGCTGATCCGAATGAAGTGTACCAAGAGTACGGCATTCAACTGGCAGCTTGGCAGGATTTATCCCATCTAGATGCGATTGTACTCGCTGTCAGTCATCAAGCCTATTTAGAGATGCCCCGCGAACAGTTACTCGCGAGTGTACGCCCAAATGGTGTCTTGATGGATGTGAAATCCGCCCTCAATCCTGCTACAATGCCGCCAAACGTGACTTATTGGAGTCTTTAAGAGGAGAAAGTGTGGTCAGAGTTTTAGTCACTGGTGCTGCTGGCTTTATTGGGTTTCATCTCAGTCAACGGCTACTAACTAGGGGTGATGAAGTTGTAGGTCTAGATAACCTCAACGATTACTATGATATATCCCTGAAAAAAGACCGATTAGCCTTATTGCAAGAAAAGCCGAGTTTCAGTTTTTACAAGCTAGACTTAGCCGACCGACAAGGTATAGAGCAGTTATTTGCCGAGCAACACTTTGATATTGTAGTTAACCTGGCCGCTCAAGCTGGCGTCCGCTACTCACTCACAAATCCCCATGCCTATATAAACAGTAACTTAGTCGGCTTCATCAATATCCTAGAAGGTTGCCGCTATTCAGGAGTTAAACACCTGGTATTTGCTTCTTCTAGTTCTGTTTACGGCGCGAATACCAAAATACCATTTTCCGTTCACGACAATGTAGACCACCCCGTTAGCCTGTATGCGACGACTAAGAAAGCTAATGAATTGATGGCGCATAACTACAGCTATTTATATGGTCTACCCACAACTGGACTGCGTTTCTTTACCGTGTACGGCCCGTGGGGACGTCCCGATATGGCGCTGTTTTTATTTACCAAAGCTATTCTGGCAGGGCAGCCCATTGATGTATTTAATTACGGCAAAATGCAACGGGACTTTACCTACATTGACGATATTGTAGAGGGGGTTGTCCGAGTAGTCGATAAAATCCCAGAACCTAATCCCAACTGGTCAGGAGATGCACCTGACCCTGGTAGTAGTAAAGCTCCTTATAAGGTCTATAACATTGGCAATAATCAGCCCGTTGAATTAATGCATTTTATTGAAGTATTAGAAGATTGCCTGGGCATGAAAGCTAAAAAGAATATGATGCCCATTCAACCGGGTGATGTTCCTACAACTTACGCCGATGTTGATGATCTGTTGAAAGATGTAGACTTTAAACCCAATACATCGATTGAGGTAGGAATTGAGCGTTTCTTGACGTGGTATCGGTCTTATTACAAGGTTTAACGAAGGTCAATTTCAATGCGTATTCTGCATATTTGTGCAGTTGGCTTTACGGTAAAAAATCTTTTACTGCCTCAAATCGATTACTTCTTGTCTCGCGGTTTATCCATTGAGATCGCTTGTTCTCCAGGGCAAGAAGTCGAACAACTACAAAAGCAAGGATACATCATTCATCCTGTTCACATTGAGCGCAGAATTGTTCCATTTTCTAACCTAAAAAGTATCTATCAACTCACGCAATTACTCAAACAGAATCAATACGAACTCGTTCACGTCCATACTCCAGTTGCATCAGTTTTAGGTCGATTCGCGGCTAAATTAGCAGGTACAAAATCAATTGTCTACACGGCTCATGGCTTTTATTTCCATGACCATATGCCTGTAAACCAATATCGCTTTTACCATAACGTGGAACGAGTCGCGGGTTGGCTGACCGATTTAATCTTAACTCAAAGCCGAGAAGATTTAGTGACAGCCGAAAAAACGCGACTTTGTTCACCCCAAAAATTGCGTTATCTAGGTAATGGTGTTGATTTAGAAAGATTTTGTCGTTCTAAGCTCCTTCCCCACCATCAGCAAAAATTACGGCAGTCACTCCATTTATCGGACTCAGCCTTTCCTATTATTGGAATGACGGGGCGAATTACATCTGAAAAAGGCTATTTGGAACTGATTGAAGCCTTAGCCAAACTACGCGTTCAGTTTCCTAACCTGCATCTTTTGGTCATTGGGGGGCAGCTCAGCAGTGAAAGAGATACATTTCAGTCCCAACTCCGTTACTTGATCCAACAACAAAACTTAGATCAAAATGTAACATTCACGGGTTTCCGAAGTGATATACCGGAATTGCTAGGCTTAGTTGATATTTTTACATTGCCATCCTATAGAGAAGGATTGCCACGGTCTATTTTAGAAGCAATGGCAATGGAGTTACCCATTGTAGCGACAGATATTCGCGGCTGTAGAGAAGCCGTTGTAGATGGTCAAACTGGCTTCATTGTTCCACCTCGAAACAGTGAAAAACTCGCAGAAGCATTGGGCGAATTGTTAGCCGATTCTAAGTTGCGGGAGCAATTGGGTAAAGCCAGTCGTCAAAGGGTTGAAGCTGAATACAATGAGCGTTTTGTTTTCGATCGTCTAGCGTCTGCCTATGCAGAATTGGGGATTTTACCAGCATGAAACTTTTGGTCACTGGTGCCACTGGTTTAACGGGCAATTTATTTCTGAATCATCTTGCCCAAACGAATTCTGATTTTGCAATTCATTGCCTCGTGCGTCCGACTAGCGATCGCACCCCTCTGCAACACCTCAACCTCAACCTCAGCTACTTAATTGGAGATAGTTCAACCAGCGAAACCTGGGATGAAATTCTAGCTCAGTACAGACCCGAAACGATTGTTCACATCGCCTCAATTCGTCATGTTCCGGTTATTCTCAACAGTCTGAAAACAGCTAGGCAGAATCCCCGAGTGATAGTAATCGGCACCACAGGCGTTTATTCGCAATACAACGACTATGCTAAGGATTACAAAGCCATTGAAGAGCAGTTAGCTCAGTATTCAGGTTCGCACTGTCTCCTGCGTCCGACCATGATTTATGGTTCCCACCACGACAAGAACTTGCACAAACTGATCAAATTTTGCGATCGCTACGGCTTTTTTCCAGTGTTTGGTTCAGGTCATTGCCTTGTACAACCCATTCATGCCGATGACTTAGCTCAAGCCATTCTCGCCGTTTGGCAGCGCCCAACCATTTGTGGGACATATGACCTGTCTGGTGGTAGCATTGTCACATTCCGAGAGCTTCTGACCCTTGTGGAGAAACATCTGGGTAAACCAGTACGTCCTATCTACTTTCCCCTAAACGTGGGAGTCTGGGCGGCGACCCTTGCGGAGAACGTTCTTGGGGCTAAATCACCCGTGCGGCGGGAACAAATCCTTCGCCTGCAAGAAGACAAAGCTTATCCTCATGAGGCGGCTCAACACGACCTAGACTTTTTTCCCCGTTCGCTTGAGAGTGGTCTTAAGGAAGAAGTAGAACTGTTGCGAAGCGAAGGAATCATTTAGTGTGAGTGTGAGTGTGAGTGTGATTGAACTATGAATTTTGCCGTTTGTTTGCTGCTGATTGCCAGCTTTGTGCTTGCCATCCTTGGTGTGGGCTTCATTAAACGCCAATTCAGCCAAAAGTTACTTGATATCCCCAATGATCGCAGTTCCCATACACAACCGACTCCTCGTGGGGGTGGCTTGGGCTTTATCATCGCCTTTGCCGTTACTGGGACAATCGCTTCCGTCCTAGCCAACTATTTTCCTCAACTGTTACCCAGCCAGCTGACGACGCCAAATTTTGGCTGGCTTTGGCTCATCCTGAGTCCCCTAGCCGTTATTGGCATTATTGACGATCAGCGAGGTGTTCCAGCCGGCTGGCGCTACCTGGTTCAGTTATCCACGGCTGGAGTGGCGATCGCTTATTTTGGCTCGTTTCCCCTACCTTGGCTCACACCCTTCGGTGTCGTGGGTCAAATTGTAGCCGTGGTGCTGACTCTGATTGGCATGACGGCTCTAATCAACTTTTACAATTTCATGGATGGTCTAGATGGTCTTGTCGCCGGTGTTACTGCCTTACAATTGGCATTTCTGGCGTCTTACCTCCATCAACCCCTGTTCTGGCTTTTGACCGCCGCCTTGCTCGGTTTTCTCTGGTGGAATTGGTCTCCGGCAAAAATTTTTATGGGTGATGCTGGGAGTACAGTGTTGGGAGCCAGTATTGCGATCGCTTTGCTCAATACAAATAACAACCCAATCCAAGCCTGGTCAGCCCTAGCGGTTACTTTGCCCTTACTGGGTGATGCCCTGTATACCCTCATCCGTCGCCTGATGCGTGGCGAAAATATCTTCAAAGCCCATCGCAGCCACCTTTATCAACGCCTCCAACAAGCCGGTTGGTCTCATGCTCAAGTCGCAAGCACTTATATTGTGGCTACAGGAATTGTCATTTTATTGATTATCAATTTTGGCTTGAGCGGTAGCGGATTAAGCACGATTGGGGTAGTCGTGGGAATTGCTATCGGCGAAAAATATTTGCGATCGCATCGTTCTTTAACTCGTTCATCAAAAATAGAACCATTTCCCAGCGCTTATCGCTTATCCGAAAAATAATTCCAGGGAGTGCTCATTGGAATCCCCGCGCGTTCACGCCGGGGAGGATGTCAAATTAGCCAAAGCATATCAGCCACACTGGCAGCATCAGCAGCAATCCCACAAAACTCAAGGCAATACTACTGGCTAGCAATTCTCGGTCTAGCTCATACACTTCTGCTAATATCAACACCGAAAGTCCAGTGGGTGTTCCAGACATGAGTACTAGTGTGAAACGAGAATCACCCGTTAACCCGAAATAAGTAGCACCTAAGCCCACGATCATGGGTACGATCACCACTTTTAATAACGTTGGCATCCAGGCGCGCTTCAAACTTCGCCATCCATGCACCGATCCCAGTCGTAAACCCACTAATAATAAAGCAAAGGCAATAACGACCCAAACGGCTTGCTCTAATCCAGTTTCAAACCCAGACGGCAATTCTATATTTCGAGTACTAAAGCCAATGATAAAAGCCCATAAAGTTGGGACTGTCAGCACATCCCGCAATTGAATCCACCAATGATTTTTGGTTTCACTACGACCAAAATAACTTGCAATAAATACAGCAATCCCATAGTTGCCAACCACATTACTCGTAACGCTAAATAATACAGGCCAGCTAATATTTTCCGTACCAAAGAGAACCTGTGTCAGCGCCAGACCAATAAACCCTGTATTGCCTAACATGGAAGCCAGGATAAAACTTCCAAGGCTTGCTCGCCCAAGGGTATTAACACTGGAAAATGAGAAATGAAGCAGGGAATTTTTTTTGGCTTCTGGAGATGAAACGGTGGCATTTCGACGGCTTAATCCTTGCAATCCCCACCAACTCAATAACGCCAAGCTCATACTCAGCAGCAATACTCCGACTGCTACTAAAGGAATCAATTCCCCCCCATGAGACAACTCGGTCTGACGCCCTAAAACCAGAAGTTGCAGGGGCACTCCTACCCAATAAAGCGCAAGACCCAGTAACTTGGGAAAACGTTCTGGAATAAACCGAAACAGTACGAACCCTAACCCTGACCAGAGGAGCAGAGGGGCGTAGGCGTGGAATAGAGAGTCAATCATAGACGGTAGAATGGCAATCTTGTCTAGGTGAAATCAGGCCGTGAACGCCATGTATGTTACAAAAATTTCACGGAACAACCTTTGCCATTCGCATAAATTCCAAGGGGGTGCAACTGTTTCCAGGGTAGCAAGGACACTAGAATTAGCTCTCTACCCATAGGGATTAGATGCACTTTGCGTTCCGCTCACCCTCATCTTGACTTGAAATCAGCTTTAGAGGCAAGTCTTTGAACGAGAGCCGTTGTTGCTGGCTGATTATTGCAACTTTTCAAAGAACTCAATGAAGAGCGGGGCGGCACTAAGTAGGACGAGTTGCAGAAATGCGATCGCAATCCACCGAATTCGGCTGCTCATCATAGGGCAAGCCTCTCCCCTGCAACAGTTAGTCTTGTCTAATCCCAAACACGCCTACTGCCCGCTCAAATCCGGGTACATCCGTTGATTCGATCATAGCCTTCAGGGATCTGATTCACGAAAAATGACTCCTCCCCTTACCCAGGGGAGGAGTCTTTGTATGGAGGCAAGAGACACTCATCAACAGTGGCTCACGACTCAGGATGAACATAGAAGAGGGAACGATTGGGTGGCGTTTCAGCCTCTATGTCAAGACGGGTCTATTGCATCGTCAGCGGAGATTAACTGATGTTAACTTTGACGACCTTAGTCTTTTCATCCTCAGCTTTTGGTAGAATCAGGCTCAGGATGCCATCTTTGTATTCGGCTTGCACTTTATCATTTTGAATCCGAGTCGATAACGGAATTACTCGCCGGAACTGACCATAGCGAAATTCAGTGCGCGTGACGCCTCGTTCTTCAGTTTTGGTTTCTTCTTTTCGCTCACCGCTAATCGACAGAGAGTCAGCCGTCACTTGTATGTCCAAAGCTTTAGCGTCCATTCCTGGAACTTCTAGTTTCAGGTGGATTGCTTCAGGGGTTTCATGCAATTCTACTGGCGGAATAAAGGCAAGCCCTAAGTTATCACCATCGGTGGTGTGTGTCAGGCTATCAAATA
>DATNQL010000061.1:0-2179 GCA_036704025.1 Stenomitos sp. | reverse complement strand
GGCATCATTCTCGCTTGAGCAACAGTAGTAGCAGGGCTAAAGGGAGAGGATTCCCAAGCCAGAGGGAATAAGATGAACAGTGTCACGCCTAAGCCAGTCGCGCAGAAAAGATAATCCTGGCGATTCCTAGATAGTTGCAGTTTTCCCTGTTCCCAGCGCCATAATCGCACAAACAGAACGCCAACACTAATTAGCATCACCGAAGGATAAAATAAGCCTTGCAGTGCCAGTACCACTAAACAAGGCAACAGGGAACGCCGCAGTAAATAGTAGACAAAAGCCAGAAAGAACGGATACAGAAACGATCTAGCCGTACCCGAAACCAAGTCATCCTTCAGCCAAAGACTGTGGTTGAGCAATAACGCCGAAACAAAGCCGGCGGCAGGGAAGGGGAACAATTGTAGGCATATCCCAAAACAGTAGGCAGTGGCGATTAAGCCCAGAACAATGGGCAACCCTTTACTAAAGACAATCGGATCAATTCCAATTGCAGCCGCTAGCTGATAAATTGCCTTATAGCCCGGTTGTGCCACCGATTGAAAATAATCGGCAATTAAATCATGGGGAAACAACTCGGAGTCTAAAAACCGCCGCATCCAAAACACATGCTGCCTCGCATCGTCTTGCACCACATAGGGACTACTGAAGGCTTTTCGCAGTGCCATCAAGCCGAACATAGCAGCACAAGACAGGCTTAAACTGAACCAGAAAATTACCAAAGGGCTGGAATTGTTATCCGTCGGAGTCGTTAACCATTGACGCAGGCGCGTTACCCAGTCTGAATCAGCAGATGGAATCATGGGAATCATGGAAAATTGGCATTGATGCACTTGGCTATAACATCAGTTGTACTTTGAGCCATACAATGCAACTCATATCCCGACGCTTGGAAAACAGCACATCATGCAGAACAGCACACGGTTGGGTGAGGCATTTTCCCCCAAGCGAGAAGTGATAGAGGCGACTTGTCCGGCTTTCTCGCTGGTACTCCCGGTGTATAACGAAGAGGAAGCGATCGCCTCAACCCTCGATGAACTCCAAACCATTCTACGCTCTACAGGTTGCGAATACGAAATTATCACCGTTAACGATGGTTCCACCGATCGCACCGGGGAGATTTTGTGCGATCGTCAAGATATTCGGCTAATTGAGCATCGTCGCAATCGAGGATATGGTGCTGCACTCAAGACGGGAATTCGACATGCGAAGTATCCCTTAATCGTGATTACCGACGCTGATGGTACCTATCCCAATGAGCGGATTCCGCAATTAGTGAGTCTGACAGCGCAAGCGGACATGGTTGTCGGTGCCAGAATTGGGGCGAATGTTCAATATCCAACTATCCGCAAAATTCCCAAATGGTTTCTCGTAAGATTTGCCGAATGGGTATCCCTCTCTTCCATCCCTGATTTGAATAGCGGAATGCGGGTATTTCGCAAAAGTGTAGTGGAAACCTTCCTTAAAATCTTACCCGATACTTTTAGTTTTACTACCACCATTACTATTGCCATGTTGACGAACAATTATCTTGTTCATTACGAGCCAATTGACTATCGATACCGCATCGGAAAAAGTAAGATTAAACCCATTCGCGATACCTTGCGTTTTGTGCAATTAATTTTACGGACGGGTGTCTATTTTGCTCCATTAAGAGTGTTTCTACCCTTAGCCACTGTGTTCTTCTGTAGTTGTATGTTTACCTTGATTCAGGATATTTTTGTCCGAGAGGATTTAACGGAAAGAACCCTGATTCTATTTATCGCTGCTACTCAAACAGCCATGTTTGCCCTGCTAGCAGATATGATTGACAAACGAACTTAATTCAGAAACTATCAAAGATATTCTGACAAAAAAACTCAGACTGCTATTCTGGGGCTAAACCCCTAAAATCTTCACTCAAGATATGAGCCTAGACAGGCTATGCAATTGTTCAGGAAAAATCCTATCTATCCCAATTGGCAACGACCATCTTTTTACGCACAATGGATGCTGGGATTAGCAGCATCGAGCATAACGATATTGGCGATCGATGTTACCTGTTTTACTGACAAAACTATTGGTGCATTAGCTTCCCAATCTTCAAATCAGAAAAATCCAACCGCTGAATTCATCTGTCCCGCTCAATTAGGAACAGCTATTGAGGGAGTGATTAACCGTCCCCCATTTCGTCGTGCTCATT
>DATNQL010000060.1:0-10356 GCA_036704025.1 Stenomitos sp. | reverse complement strand
TTATCAGCCGATGCCTCTCCTGCTCTTGAGCATCAGATGTAGAGGGTAATGTTTCTTCGGGTTGTGGTTCTGGTTGTTGAGGCTTGATTTGTTCCCTGGAAATCCGTTCTGGCAAAAGTTCAAGCGGCTCATTTTTCTTTGAAGAGGTTGAAGCCCTTTGCTGACGTAACTTGACGACATTTGAGTCTTTCTTGGAGGCTTGTCGTAACTGTTTCTGTTCAGTTCGCTGTCTGTCCTTCTTGTCCTGTTTACGTTCCTCAGCAAGTTTCTTGCGTTTGCCTAGTGCCAAAAGAGCATCATAGTTTGAATGTTCCTTACGAGCTTTGCTTCGCTCTTTGTTGAGCCTTTTCAACTCATCCAAACTCAAATCCTGACTATCCAGGTTTATCGCATGAGCATATCCCAGAAAATCTCCCAGCTTGTCATCCGTTTCGTTGCTGTAGACACACAACGTCAGGATATTGTCAGGGTCGTATCGCAATGTGACGTATTTGCCGCTATGTTGCCTTAGTGATTCTCCTCGATAGGTCAGATTCTTAAATTGGACAGAGCCATGAGCTTGAACAACTCGCTGAGTCTCTTGCATTAGACAAATATCTAGTTCTCGCTCGTCTGGCACTTCAGGTAATTTTCCACCCATTCCTTTAAACCATCTCTCAAACCTTGTATCCTTAGGGTCTTTGGGATATGGCTGGTGGTTATAGTCATCGCAGAAGAACCCAGCTAGGATTTTATCCAAATCGTGAATGGTCAAGCAGGCTTCCTTTTCTGCCTGCTCCGGGCGCTCCTGAACATTTGGACCTGTGTAACCAGGGAGTGCCTTGAGAACCTGAGTATTGATGGTTTTGAAAACTCGTTCTACAATCCCGCCTTGAGGAGGGCGATCGCGCAGTTCGCACTGGAAACCTAGCTTCTTACCAATGGCTTTTAGATGCTTTGAGCGAAAATCCTTCCCACCATCAGTAAAAAAATATTGGAGCGGAGAGCCACATATCTCCCACGGTTTTCCAAGCTCATATTCAGAGGGATAGTTCTTGGGTAAGATGGCATGTCTTAAAGCCAGAGCTACCTCATCAGAACCTGGTTGCTTTCTCCATAAGTGATAACCAATAACGCAGCTTGAGAAAGTGTCTACGACAGTAGTTAACCAAGGTCGCTCAGGTAATAGCACGCCATCACTATCGACGATCCGAATATCCAGCTTTGTGTGGTCACATTGGACGATTTGGTTGCTAAACTCCGCCTTCAATAGTTGTCCAGTTCTTGTCTCAACTGCCAGCCAAGAGCCTGAACCCGGATTTCTAACACGCTTTTTCCGGTTTTGATGCTCAATTAAGGGCTTCAACACTCGATAGATCGTGGCTGGATGGGGATAGTCACCCTCTTCAAGCCCAAGCTCAACGATTGCGTGTCGCTTCACTTCACGAACGATTTCTGCTGGAGATAGTGGATGTTTATCCTTAATACTCTTCTCATAACTTGTCTTAACAAATTCTTCCCAGTACTCACTGATGCGATGCTTCCCCTTATCTGAGCGTTGCACTCCTGTTGTCTCTGGTAGTTCATCTTTAATGTATTGCTTGAGGAGGCGCTCTACCTGCCGAGTAGAAATATTTAGGGTATTTGCGATCGCCTGCTTCCTTTGAGACTTAATCGTGCGATTCGCAGATTCGGCAAGCCATTGAATGAGATTAAATTTAAGTTTGTGTTTATCAGCCGTTTCTCGAAGAATTTGTGAGGGATCGACTTGAAAATTACTCTCACCGAGGTAGAGAGTATCTAAATCTTGTGTCAATTCTTCTGTCAGTTCAGATGGGTCGTCTAGCATCGAGGGGAAGAGCATCCATTCTGAGGAGCAGTAAAAATGTACCATTACTCCGGAAGAATAGCTAGACAATACGACACTCAATTTGCGAGGCCACCAAATAAAGAAAAACGACAATTTATTTGCGAATTAGGATTTTCGACATGGAATATGCGAAATAGACCTAATTGTCGCGCTTAGGGTTGAAAAGCTTGGAAACCTTTTGATGAAAAGCTTTCACGGATTTAAATTATATATGTCGCGCTCTGGAAGTGCGACATATAATTTGCGAATGTACAATTATCTTGTCGAATAACACTTTATTTCAGAAGAGATCGTTCCATCAGTATGGACACCGAGAGAGCGATCGCGTTTTGTTGTGTCTCGGTATAAAGTTATCGTCATCGAAGAAGACGCGGTGACGCAGAGAAATTCAATGTGCTACGTATGAATGCAACTGCGTATAACGTTACAGTTTTGAGAACCAACGAGCTGAACCGTAGGCAGGGCGAGTACAACTAGGAAATCACAGCCATAACCCTTGCACTCTAACCTGGGGTTCGATGCAAAAACTTTAAACTCAGGCTGATGGGGAACTATGAAATTCAACAAAATATATAGAGCGATCGCCCTCCTAGCAACAGCCACGGTACTGGGACAACTCACTGTTGCTTGCAACTCTTCCCAATCGGGGTATGCACCTCCACAACAGAAGCAAGCATCACGACAACCAACCTTATCCCCTGCACAGCCGTTGTCGGAAGTTGCCCAAGCACCGACTGCACCAGGATTACGAAAGTCTGAAGATGCTCAAAAGAATCAAGTTCCCGAGCCATCCAACCGCGAAACATACGATCTGATTGAGGAAAATCCATTTCTGAGAGTTGGCAACAACCCTCTCTCCACGTTTTCTATCGATGTAGATGCAGCTTCTTACAGCAACGTTCGGCGCTTTATCAATGAGGGTAAACTCCCCCCTAAAGATGCTGTTCGTATCGAAGAATTAATTAATTATTTTCCCTATCAATATCCCCAACCTGAAGGTGATAGTCCCTTCTCTGTCAGCACCGAAATCTCCCAAGCTCCCTGGAATCCTAACCACCGATTAGTTCAGATTGGTTTGCAAGGTAAAAAGATTTCTACCCAGAATTTACCGGCTAGTAATCTCGTGTTTTTGCTGGATGTTTCCGGTTCGATGGAAGATCCAAACAAACTACCCTTGCTGAAATCAGCTTTTCGGCTGCTGGTTAACGAATTAAGAGCCAATGATCAAGTCAGTATTGTGGTGTATGCTGGAGCCGCAGGCGTAGTCTTACCCCCTACTCCTGGAAACCAAAAAGACAAGATATTCGAGGCTCTTGAAAATTTACAAGCCGGGGGTTCTACCGCCGGAGGAGAGGGTATTCAACTTGCCTACAAATTAGCTAAGGAAAACTTTATTCAATCGGGAAATAACCGCATCATCTTAGCCAGCGATGGAGATTTTAACGTCGGCGTATCCAGCGATTCTGAACTAGTGCGCTTGATTGAGCAGAAACGAGAAGAAGGGGTATTTTTAACCGTTTTGGGCGTTGGGATGGGAAATCTTCAAGATTCCAAAATGGAGAAACTCGCCAATAAAGGGAATGGCAACTATGCTTATCTTGATAACCTGCTGGAGGCGAAGAAAGTCCTCGTTAAAGAAATTGGGGGAACCCTGCTGACAATTGCCAAAGATGTAAAAATACAAGTAGAATTCAATCCCACCAAAGTCCAAGCCTACCGCTTGATTGGTTACGAGAACCGAATGCTGCGGAGCGAAGATTTCAAAGATGATCAAAAAGATGCAGGGGAGTTAGGCGCAGGACATTCAGTAACGGCACTCTATGAAATTATTCCTGTTGGTGTCCAAAGTGATGTTAAGTTATCGGAGATTGATTCTTTGAAATATCAAAAAAATATCCAGCAATCTGCTGCTGTAAGTGACGAATTAATGCAGGTAAAATTACGTTATAAAGCACCCAATCAGAATACATCTCAATTACTCACTTCTTCAGTGGTTGATCGAAGTCTGAAACTAGAGGACGCCTCAACTAATTTTAAATTTTCTGCCGCTGTTGCCGAATTTGGCATGATTTTGAGAGGTTCTCAGTACAAGGGGAAGGCCAATTTTGAGGATATTTTGAAACTAGCCAATCAGTCACAGGGAGATGATGTAGAAGGGTACCGCGCTGAGTTTATCCGTTTGGTTACACGTTCTAAGTCGTTAGTTAAATAATACCCAGAGATAAGGATACAGCCTCAAAAATTAGCCCCTGCCCCAAAATGCCTACAGGTTGTTGGATGAAACGAACAAAATCCAAGCGATCGCCAGAACTTTCCGAAACCATCACAAAGATGTTACTATTCCAGAATTTCTTTGACGCTCGTTCGTATAGGGCGAAACATCCTGCTGTGGTATCAGGGCATTTTCCAACACCTGCTCAATGCGATCGCAGAAAATAAACTCCATTGAGTAACGCACATCTTCAGGCACATCGACCAAATCTTGGGCATTCTGCTGGGGCAACAGTACACGATAAATACCGACTCGGTTCGCCGCCAACACCTTTTCTCGCACCCCACCAATCGGCAATACTTCACCCATCAGGTTAATTTCTCCCGTCATCGCTGTATCCGTGCGTACCGATTGATTCATCAACACAGAGGCAATAGCCGTCACCATCGTTACCCCAGCCGAGGGGCCATCTTTGGGAATCGCCCCCGCCGGGACGTGGATGTGTAACCCATTGTCTTTAAACACATTCAAATTAATGCCCAAAGACGCGGCATGAGACCAGATATAAGAACGTGCAATTCGAGCCGACTCCTGCATCACCTCCCCAAGTTGACCGGTCAACGTTAAATCTTGGCCTTGGGGCAACAACACCGCCTCGACAAATAACACTTCTCCCCCTTGCAGCGTCCAAGCTATGCCCGTCGCCACACCGGGTTGATTGACCTTGCGTCGCTCATCCCGTAACAAGCGTTTAGGACCGAGCAATTCTTCCAGTTGTTCGGGATGGATGGTCGTGGATTGGGTTTCTCCATTGGCATAGTGCACCGCAACTTTGCGGCATAGGGTACCGAGTTGCTGCTCTAGTTTGCGTACCCCCGCCTCACGGGTATAGTATTCAATCACCTGACGCAGGGTTTCTATGGGGAGTTGTACCGCATTCGGTGGCAGTCCGGCTTTTTTCCATTGACGAGGCAACAGATAATTTTGAGCGATCGCGATTTTCTCCTGCTCAGAATAACCCGATAATTCAATAATCTCCAACCGATCCAACAGAGGTGGGGGAACCCGTGAGAGGTCATTCGCCGTGCCCAGGAAAAACACTTGGGACAAATCAAAGTCCAAATCCAAGTAAAGGTCTCGGAAGCTGTGATTTTGTTGCGGATCGAGAATTTCTAATAAGGCAGAAGCGGGGTCGCCCCGATAGTCCATCCCCACCTTATCCAATTCATCGAGCATAATCACCGGGTTCTTCACTCCAGCCCGATGCAGTGCCTGGACAATTCGACCCGGCATGGCACCAATATAGGTGCGGCGGTGACCCCGTAATTCGGCCTCATCCCGCAATCCACCCAAGCTGATGCGCTCAAAGGGACGACCGAGGGCACGAGCAATGGACTGACCTAAGCTGGTTTTTCCCACTCCTGGCGGCCCCGCAAAGCAAATCACAGTACCAATGGCGTAGCCTTCCGAGGTGGCGGTGTGCGTTTTGACTTCTTGCCCTGGTGCTTCTCCCTCCGGTCCCTCCTCCACCGGATGAGTTTGAGCGATTTGTTTGAGCTTAAAGGTGGCTAAATACTCAATAATCCGCTCTTTGATGGGAGTCAGGCTGTGGTGATCCGCATCCAGGACTTCCCTGGCATTGTGCAAATCCAGATTATCCTGCACCATTTTGTTCCAGGGCATTTCTAACATCCAGTCGAGGTAGGTCCGAATCACGCCTCCTTCGGCTGAACCACTGCCAATCCGTTCCAGACGAGCTAACTCACGTTGGGCTTGGTTGTGGGGGGCTTCGGGTAGCTTGGCTTGGAGCATCCGCGATCGCAACTCTTCGATTTCCTTGCTGTCTGGGTCTGTTTCACCGAGTTCTTCTTGAATTTTCTTCAGTTGCTGTCGCAACAAGTATTCTCGTTGCTGTTGATCAATTTCTTTTTTGGTTTCCCCCAGAATCTCACTTCGTAAACGTTGGCTTTCCACCTCCTGATGTAAATCCCCTAGAACTTGACGTAAAAGCTGTTCCAGGTTTTCTTCTTCTAATACAGCTTGCATTTGTGGCACGTCTTGTTGCAGCAGGATAGAGCTTTGGTAAGCTAACTGAGCGGGGCTATCACTATTAAATAAGACGGTGAGAATTTCTTCTGGGAAGTTAGGATTCAAAGTCGCGGTTTCTCGCCACAAAGATTGAATAGCACTGGTCAAAGCCTCTAGGGTTTGAGATTGAGTTTCTGTGCTGAGGGTTGCTTTTGAGGTCAGCTTTGGTAACCCTTTGAATTTCGCTTCATAAGTTGGATCAATCTGTAGTAATTCTTCAATTCGGATTCGTTCTTTTCCTTGGACAATAAGTTGAATGGGGCCAAAGGGCAATCGCAACATTCGTTGGACTACAGCTAGGGTCGCAATCGGATAAAGCTCTTCTAAACTCTCGATCTCAGCTTTTTCATCTTCCTCTAGACGAGCGGCGGCTTCGGGTCGGATGGTCGCGATAATCAGTTCTTTGTGTGAAGAGAGTAGGGTGGCCTCTGCGACGGTCACAGAGCGAGGCCGACCCGCTACCACTGGCAGGGTAATTCCTGGTAGCAACACCATGTTACGCAGGGGGAGTAACAGGCGGATGTCCGTTTTTTTTAGATTTTCGGAGGATAGAGTTGCCCCATTATTCATATAACCTCCCAATCCTTTAATGTTTGTCCTAGGTAAGCTGGAATTGAAAGAGTAAATCCCGACAACTGTTGCTGGGAAACTGTGTCTCCCTACTCCATAGGCTTCCTTCGCTGGGCAATCAAATTCTGCAAAACCTGATGGATTGAGAAAGCTGAAGTGATTTAGGATAAAATAATATATTAGGCTAAAAAGTTTTAATCTTATTTATATTCTACAAAATTCATAACGTTAAGTTGATGTTTATTAATTTAATTATTAAAGAGCAGGGGAGGGGAGATTGATGAATATGCAATTTCGAGACCGAACCCACGCCGGTCAGTTGCTGGCAAGGAAACTTACAGCCTATGCCAATCGTTCCGATGTTCTGGTGTTAGGACTGCCTCGTGGCGGTGTACCCGTCGCCTTTGAAGTGGCAAAAGCACTGAGAGCGCCTTTAGATATTTGCTTAGTCCGAAAGTTGGGCGTACCCGGACACAAAGAGTTAGCCATGGGAGCGATCGCCAAAGAAGATGTATTGGTGATTGATAAAGGAATCCTCGAATGGCTCGGTATCTCTAGGGAAGTGATTGAGCAGGTGGCAACCATGGAACGGCAGGAATTGCAGCGACGCGATCGGGTTTACCGAGGGAACCGCTCCATGCCCAATGTACAACGACGCACAGTCATTCTCGTCGATGACGGCATCGCGACAGGCTCAACAGTGCGTGCGGCGATTGCCACATTGCGACAGCAGCAGCCCGCCCAGATTGTGGTGGCGGTTCCAGTGGCATCGGCTTCAACCTGTAGGGATTTGACCACAGAAGTGGAAAAGGTGGTGTATGTCCTAGCACCAGAGGCACTCGGTTCCATTAGCTGTTGGTACGCCAATTTTTCGCAAACCACCGACGAAGAAGTGTGTAGTCTGTTGGCACAAGCCAATGATGGGCAACCCACAGCCGCACCCACCCGAGATATCCCCAGCTAGAGGTTTAGAGCAACCTGCTGTACTCCCAATTCTTTACCCCCAAAATTAATTTGGGTGGGCTATGATCGTTCAACCCTATGACTCTTTTAGGTGAAAGAGAGCATAGCCCTAGCGCTAATGCACTCATGAAGAGCCGATCACATACGTCCATCTCACAATCCATTCCAATAAGGAGGATAGACCCATGAACAGGACATCAACATGCAACGCACAAGAATGCCTGGTCTCGGTCACCGCTGGCTCAGTTTGTCTGACCGGAAATCTCAGAGTGCCAGACAAGGCACAAGGAGTTGTTCTGCTTGCCAATGGCAGTAGCAGCAACCGATATCGTTCGCACAATCGCTACATGACTCAAGTGTTATGTCAGGCGGGACTGGCAACTCTGTGGATTCAACTGCTCACTCCTCAGGAAGAGGCAATTGATCGGCAACTCAGACAACTTCACTTTGATATTGGCCTCCTCACCGAACGGGTCGCTAGTGCCATCCATTGGCTGACTCAAAACCCGATGACATACAATCTGGGAATTGGCTGCTTGGGGACGAACACCAGGAGTACGGCGGCTTTGATGGCAGCGGCTCAATATCCAGAGACCATTCATGCGATCGTTTCTAGCGGCGGTTATCCCCACTTAGCTGGCTCTGCGTTATCTCGTGTCAAGGCACCAACCCTCCTGATTGTGGGCGAAAATGATATCCCAGTCCTGGAGATGAATCAGAAAGCCCTCAAACATTTGCATACCGAAAAACAGCTTGAGATGATTCCTGGTGCAACCCACTTATTTGAGGAAATAGGGGCGCTAGAAACCATGGCTCAGTTGACTAGTCAATGGTTTAAGCAACATCTAACACCCGCGCATCAACCGATTCTGCATTGATTGAAGGGGCGTCCGACAACCCATCGATCCCAGGTAGGGGCACGGCAACCGTCAAATCTCCATTAGGCTGAATCTTCGTCATGCCTTGCCCCTTCTGAAAATGCCCAGTGATATCATGTCCGGTTAAACACCCATCGTTAGGATTGGCGCGGGGACACGGAGAGTTTTTATTAGGGGTAATTAGACGGACATGATATGAGGTCTGGACAACCCCTGAGATGGGTATGGCGATTAAGGATTGAACCGATACTTCAATCCTCGTCCCACTCTTCACGCCCTAAGAGGTCACTAATGGGATCTCTCAGTAAGAAGTCGTTTCTTTCTAACTCACACTCAACACAGACCCATTCCCGCCCAGGAATGTATTGACACAGAGTATAGATTGGCTGCTGACGCATCACCAAGCCTTTTTTCACCAATTGACGGGCTTCTTCTTCAATCACATCGAGGGAATATTGAACGGAGTGCATCATAGCTCATCCCCTTCCTTCTCAGCCTGGAATTAACCGTTGAAGCCATGACTGAGCTAGCTCCACCTTCAAAGGTAGAAAAAAATTGCATCGTTGGCGAGAAAGCGGAACTTTTCTTAACTAATATCAAGTTGCATTGGCTAGACCTTATTCTCTATCAAAAAACAAGTAATATAGCTTTTCTCGATTGGATGCGGTACACTTTCAACCTCTCTCCAAACCTCTCTCCTACAAGGAGAGAGGCTTTGAAATTAGCTCCCTTCCCTAGTAGGGAACCGGAGCGACCGGAGCTTTAGTGAGGATGAGGAGGTTGGGGGTTAGGTCTAAATGTACTCCATTCATTTGAGAATCGCTATATTACTTATGACTATAAGTACCTAAATGTGCTACTGGACGAAGGCCAAACGAAAACCAAGACAAGAATTGAATGGCACTGATATCGTTTCTCCTTCAGTTTGCTACAGATGATTGACACGGGGACTCACAGACGCGGGGACGCGGAGAGAGATTTGTAGCAAACATTGAGGTATTTGATATGACCTAAAAATACTCGTACCCTGACCCAAAATAAAGTTGAGAAGTTGGCGGTCAGAGGGCTACAGTTGGCGAGTACATCCTTAAATAACTCAATACAGAGCAACAACCTCAGCCTGCTACAATTCAGTGTGTTTTCGATTCATTGACAACAGAATCTCACTATCTTGACTTGTTATGTAAAACTAATCCGTGATGCTTTGTAAACGTGATTGAGCAGGAGAAAAATGGCTATTATCATCTTCTATGAAAAACCAGGATGTATCAACAACACAAAGCAAAAAGCTTTGTTGAAAGCAGCGGGGCATACCGTTGAAGCTCATAATTTGCTAACCCAATTTTGGACAGTTGAGACGCTACGTCCATTTTTTGGGGATTTGCCAGTTGTAGAGTGGTTTAATTACACGGCACCTCGGATTAAATCAGGGGAGATTGTTCCAGCCCAATTGGATGCAGAAGCGGCTTTGAATCTGATGCTCAATGACCCCCTGTTGATTCGTCGTCCGCTTCTGCAAGTGGATGAGCAGCGGCTTGTTGGCTTTAACACTGACGTCATTGCAGCCTGGATTAGGCTAGAGGCAGCAGATGCTTCTCAGCAGGTTGTTCTAGATAATTTGATTCAGCAAGATTTACAGACTTGTCCCAACGATGGAAAAAGCACCCAAAAATTGTTTGAACTTAATTAACGAAACTTAGATCCTTTATAAGCTGTTACGCATTTAATTTGTATACCTTCACACCCCACACCCTACACCCCACACCCCTTTCAAAAATTTTTATATCCAATTTAGA
>DATNQL010000059.1:0-8671 GCA_036704025.1 Stenomitos sp. | reverse complement strand
ACCAGCCTGAGTATTTGCCATAATTGGATGCGATCGCTAACACAGCTCCAGCCAAAATAAATACAGGGAGTGGCAACGTGAAGTTTTTCATCCACTGGTAAAGTTCCACCATCCCAAACACCACCAGAACGCTTGTAATCCAAACTCGCATAACGCTAGTCCTATCCAACTGTATCTGTCTATTACCAAATCTATCTGCTCGATGCCCTTAATTTTTCCGTCTTGTTTCGCCCCCTGCTCTGTGTGATCCACATTAACCGGATTTAGTCTGACTCCTATCTATCAAAATAAAGCGCGAGAGGCAACATTAGCCCCTCGCGAACTCCAAAATTCTAATAGAACTCAACCCCAAACGAACTAGACTTTGGCAACGGCTGGGGATTTGTTAGCTGTCAAACGTTCATAAGTGGCTCGCATTTTTAGACCAACCAGAACTTGGAACAATCCAGAGCCATTGTTGGAGCCTGGATAATCTGGGTGTTTGAGCATCAGCTCGGTCATCTCGCCATAGAACTTAGTCGAGGTATTGCTGAGGTGACTTTCGATGTAGATCATCTCCTCTAAATTGTCAAACTGACCATCTACTTCCAACACCGAGACATCATGACCATAGTAAGAGTCAGGGCCGTAGAAGAGTTTGATGCCAGGATAAGCACAGGTTAGCTTGCGACCACAAGGTCTCCAGTCAATGGTTGACCCTTCATCAAACAGATAGACTGGATCGAAGCCTTCCACACCATCCTTCTGAAGCAGGCGGACGCGGAGAATTTTGCTCTCTTTGTCATCTGGCAGAAGCTGCGTCGGTAAGATTTGAATCACAACGTCAGCGAATTCTTTCTGAGGCTCAATGTACGCCGAAAAGTCAGGACGTCTGGCATTAATGGCGGCAATAACATCTTCGTAGCGGTGTCCCCGCTCGGCCATGTCTCGCTGAATTTTCCAGTTAATCTTGACTTCATCACTGATGTCGAGGTAGACGCTGAAGTCAATCAGCGATCGCACCCGTTCATCATAGAGGGGATGAAGTCCCTCAATCACGATGATTTTATTCGGCTCAACCCGCTCTGGGGGATCGAGTTCGCCCGTTTCATGGTTGTAGATTGGCTTGTCAATGGCCTGACCATTCTTGAGCGCTTTGATTTGCTCATACATCAGGTCAAAGTTGTTCGCTTTAGGATTGAGGGCGGTTACCCCTTGTTCTTTGCGCTGCTTCCGATCTAGACAGTGATAATCGTCTAGACAGATAACGGTCATGAACTCTTCGCCAAATAAATCGATCAAGCGGCGCAGAAATGTTGACTTACCGCATCCAGAGTCTCCAGCAACACCAATTAATACCACGCGATCCGGCTGAGTGGTCATATCTTTCCTCTAACGCAATACATAATTTTCAAAAAAGTTTTCAGCAATCTAAATCCACAGCCTCGGGTCAACCCGTCTGTTTATTGGGTGCCGTTTTCATCCATCATGAAGGCATGATGTACTAAAGTACTATCCCTCAGGAAAGACTCCAGCCCTGCACGGCGTAAGTATTTACTACTAGCTACTAACAGTGGATTTTACCAAAATGAGATTCACGATACAAGGCTTAATGTAAGCCTTCTGATCTCACTCAGTATTTATGCTAAGGTAGCCGGGGTCTTTTGTGTAAAGAAAATATGAAATTGACTCAAGATTGACAGAATTCGCACCAACGCCTGAGTAACCTGAGACTAGAGGGGTTACGGTTGGTTCGTACAATGACAACCGTGAAACTGGACTGGGCATAGTTTTACAATGTTACGCTAAGAGTGCTGTCTTGGGTTCATTTGGCCTATCCTCCAATCTGGCATTGGAGTCGGCTTGTGGTGACAAGGGCACGTATTAGCAACACGAGTGAAGTCTGGTTTGGAGATTATTGAAGCTATGTACAGTCCTAGCGCGGCTGCGAATTCCGCAAATTCTACGGAATTAAGTACTCGCATGTTTGTTTACGAAGTGGTGGGTCTACGTCAGAGCACAGCAACTGACAGCTTGAACTACCCAATTCGACAAAGCGGCAGTGTGTTTATCACAGTGCCTTATAGTCGGATGAATCAAGAGATGCAGCGGATTACCCGCCTGGGTGGAAAAATTGTCAGTATCCAGCCTCTCACGGCTGACAACCAAGCCAACGGACAGGCCGCCGCAAAAGCTCAACCGAAAGCTGAACCAGGAGCTGAACCACAGCAAATCCAGTCAGAAGAGAAAGGCAAGCCTATGACTCAAGCAAAATCGAAAGCTGACATTCCCGTCAACATCTACCGCCCCAACGCGCCCTTTATTGGGAAGTGCATCTCCAATAAAGAACTGGTCAAGGAAGGGGGCATCGGTACTTGCCATCACATTATCTTCGACATTTCTGCCGGAGATTTACGGTATCTGGAAGGTCAAAGTATCGGCATCATCCCTGATGGAACCGATGACAAGGGCAAACCTCATAAGCTACGACTGTACTCGATTGCCTCAACTCGTCATGGCGATCATTTAGACGATAAAACCGTTTCTCTGTGTGTTAGACAGCTGGAGTACAAGCATCCCGAAACTGGTGAAACCGTTTTCGGTGTTTGCTCGACCTTCCTATGCAATCTGGAGGAAGGCGCAGACGTCAAAATCACCGGTCCGGTGGGTAAAGAGATGTTATTACCCGAAGATCCGGAAGCCACCATTATCATGATGGCAACAGGAACGGGAATTGCCCCATTCCGCGCTTTCTTGTGGCGGATGTTCTTTGAGCAACATGAAGACTACAAGTTTAAAGGTCAAGCTTGGCTGATCTTCGGTGTGACCACAACCCCCAACATTCTCTACAAAGAACAGTTGGAGGAAATCCAGGAGAAATTCCCAGACAACTTCCGCCTCACCTATGCCATTAGCCGGGAACAAAAGAATTCCGAAGGCGGTAGAATGTACATCCAGCATCGGGTTGGAGAAAATGCTGACGAGCTCTGGAGCTTGATGCAGAAACCCAATACTCACACCTACATCTGCGGTCTCAAGGGCATGGAAGACGGTATTGACGCCGCACTTACCGTTGCCGCCGAGAAGGGCGGGGTGACTTGGTCTGAGTATCAACGGCAAATGAAGAAAGCCGGCCGCTGGCACGTTGAAACCTACTAGTCCTGTGGGTTGGCAACAGCATTTGACTCGTTTTAACACAGAAGAAGGGAAAAGAAGAAGCTTTTAATGGGTGGATAATCTCTGCCATATCACACTCAATTGGTTTTAACTGAACCTAATTCGTCACTCGCTATCGTCCAGGATAACAAGCGCGTCTGTATCTGTTGGCTTAAAGCCTAAGATCCAGGCGCGCTCATCATTCTTCCAGAGTCGCTTGCTTGAATCGTGAGAATTACGTTAAATTTAGTTAAGATAACGTTACAAGTACAAGTCTTTGCCGTTATGTGGCTCAAGCCCCTAAACTTGTGACCCAAAGACAGATAGCTAGTAGCAGTAAAATTTTCTGTTCATGCATTTTCTAGCTGAGCTTGCTTGCCCCTGATGCTGATAGAGGGCTAAAACCAGCATGTATGACCAGTATCTAGAGGTTAATCACAAAATGAAAATTTCCTGGAGAATAATATTACTTTGGACAATACCAGCCCTTGTTATTGGGTTTTTCCTATGGCAGGGAGCCTTTTCGACGCCTGCCGCTGATATGAGTAGAAACACGGCGAGCACTCGAATGACCTATGGTCGCTTCTTGGAATATTTAGATGCCGGGAGAGTCACCAGTGTTGACCTTTATGATGGTGGTCGGACAGCCATTGTGGAAGCGGTCGATACAGAACTCGATAACCGCATCCAACGGCTACGGGTCGATCTTCCCTCCAACGCCCCAGAACTGGTTGCCAAACTGAGAGAATCGAATATCAGCCTAGATGCTCATCCAGCCAGAAATGATGGAGCCATTTGGGGACTGTTGGGCAATTTAATTTTCCCGATTCTCTTGATTGCTGGCTTGTTTTTTCTGTTCCGTCGTTCGAGTAACATCAACGGTGGCCCAGGTCAAGCCATGAACTTCGGGAAATCCAAGGCAAGATTTCAGATGGAAGCCAAAACCGGCATTCTGTTTAACGATGTTGCTGGAATTGAAGAAGCCAAAGAAGAACTGCAAGAGGTTGTCACCTTCCTCAAACAACCTGAACGGTTTACGGCTGTCGGCGCACGCATTCCCAAAGGGGTGCTGCTGGTTGGCCCTCCGGGTACCGGAAAAACCCTGTTAGCCAAAGCGATCGCCGGTGAAGCTGGAGTTCCCTTCTTTAGCATCTCTGGTTCGGAATTTGTGGAAATGTTCGTCGGGGTGGGTGCCTCCCGCGTCCGTGACTTATTCAAAAAAGCCAAAGAAAACGCCCCCTGCCTCGTGTTTATTGATGAAATTGACGCGGTGGGTAGACAACGGGGCGCAGGGATCGGCGGTGGCAACGATGAACGGGAGCAAACCCTCAACCAGTTGCTCACGGAAATGGATGGTTTTGAAGGCAATACTGGGATTATCATCATTGCTGCCACAAACCGCCCGGATGTTCTGGATACCGCGTTGTTACGTCCCGGACGTTTTGATCGCCAAGTGATTGTTGATGCGCCGGATATGAAGGGACGGGTGGGCATCTTAGATGTTCACGCCCGGAACAAGAAACTCTCGCCGGAAGTTTCGATCGAAGCGATCGCACGCCGGACGCCTGGATTTACCGGTGCTGACTTAGCCAACCTGCTCAACGAAGCCGCTATCCTCACCGCCCGACGCCGCAAGGAAGCGATTACGATGCTGGAAATCAACGACGCCGTTGACCGCGTTGTGGCGGGCATGGAAGGTACTCCCCTGGTGGATAGCAAGAGCAAGCGCTTGATTGCCTACCACGAAATTGGACATGCGATCGTGGGAACCTTGGTGAAAGACCACGACCCTGTACAAAAAGTGACCTTAATTCCTCGCGGACAAGCTCAAGGTCTGACTTGGTTTACCCCCAACGAGGAGCAAGGCTTAATTACCCGAGCGCAACTCAAAGCTCGGATTTCGGGGGCTTTGGGCGGTAGAGCCGCAGAAGAAGAGATTTTTGGGTATTCCGAAGTGACGACCGGTGCGGGGGGTGACTTACAACAAGTCACTGGCATGGCACGGCAAATGGTCACCCGGTTTGGGATGTCCGATTTAGGCCCAATGTCCTTAGAAAGCCAAGAAGGAGAAGTCTTCCTGGGCGGTGGCTTGACGTCGAGAGCGGAGTATTCTGAAGTCGTTGCTTCACGAATTGATGAGCAAGTTCGCGTGATTGTTGAGCATTGCCACGACGATGCACGCCGGATTATTCGGGAGAATCGGGTTGTGATTGACCGCTTGGTGGATCTGTTGATTGAGAAGGAAACCATTGACGGTCAAGAGTTCCGTCAAATTGTTGCAGAGTATACAGATGTACCTGACAAGGAGCAATACGTGCCTCAGCTATAAGTTTGGAACGTTAAGTGAATAAGTCGATGGAGATGGTAGCGATCATCTCCATTTTTTTGCAAGTTTCCTGTAATTGAATGGGGATGATCGAAACAGATAGGGTATCAGAGGTACTGGTGGCTCTTGTGCTTAGCGTGACTTCACTCCTCAATTAGGAAGTCATCGTTACAAACGATACCTTCATGTAAGACCTATTCTAAGAGAGATGATAAGCTGAAAGGCATTTAACCTATGCTGTTGCTATCTCGCAGGGTAACTGGCGGCATCAGCGCTTAGGTAGCTGTCAGTGCCGAATCGGCTCCCCCTCAACTATCTCTCCCTATCGATTTTTTGGATGATTAAATCTCGCCTCAGGTCTATCAAGCACGTTCTAACAGTGAGCTGGAACAAAATTTTATTGTCTCGGAAGAAGAGCGATACTTTGTTATCTAAACGAGATCAACCAAAGACTCTTACCTTGTTTAAGCACAAGATTCGTAGTAGAACTTCTCTGTTAATCCTTTTGGGAATCTTAAGCTTTTTTTTAGGTATAGGCTATAGCTTAATTCACCGATCTCCAGATGACCTCGAATACGCTGATATTGAAGAATATACTGAAGTTGAGGCAAAATCTAACATTCCATCCAACTCTAAATCCCCAAGTGTTGCCTCTAAAGCCAATATCAAAATCAAGGCAGTTGGAGATATTGTTCCAGGCACTAACTATCCAATCAATCGGCTTCATCCAAACGAAAAACTGCTTTTTCAATCCGTTAAGCCCCTGCTCCAAGGCGCTGATTTTTTATTCGGAAATTTTGAAAGTACATTAACCAATTATCCTTATTCTTCTAAAGGTGTGGGAGGTGGATTAGTCGTGCCTTTTCGCACGCCTCCGAGTTATACCCAGATATTAAAAGAAGCTGGGTTTGATATTATGAGCGTTGCTAATAATCATTCCTATGATTTCTATGCTCAGGGATTTAAAGACACTATTCAAAATTTGGAAAAAACGGGAATTAAAGCTGTTGGCAAGAAAGGTCAAATCTTAATTGCTCACTATCAAGGTGTATCGATTGCTTGGATTGGCTTTAGTTACCTGAATGAACACAACTCCATCAATAAATTAGCCAAAGCTAAAGCTTTGGTACAAAAAGCGAGCAAACGTGCTGATATTGTGGTGATTTCAGTTCATGCCGGTGCTGAGGGAACTGATGCAATGCGTGTCCGCAATCAAACAGAAGTTTTCGCGAATGAAAATCGGGGTAATTTGGTAAAATTTTCCCACACACTGATTGATAACGGTGCTGATCTCATTTTGGGTCATAGCCCTCATGTTCCTAGAGCAATGGAACTCTATAAAGGCAAATTGATCGCCTATTCTCTAGGAAATTTTATGGGATACCGCACCCTTTCCACTCAATCCGAACTAGCTTACTCTCTGATTTTAGAAGTGGAACTGAATCATAAGGGAGATTTTGTGTCTGGCAACATTATCCCTGTTCACCTAAATCGGCAAGGTATACCTTATCCTGATCGCCAAAGTCGGAGTATCAAACTCATTCGCCAACTGACTCAGCTTGATTTTCCTAAAACAGCCCTAACCATCAAAAGCAACGGTCGGATACTGAAAAAACAATATTGAATCAGTGATTAGTCATCCATCTTGAGACGTACATTTAAAAGATAGGAATTGGTAAATAGAGGGTCTGACCCCTCAGGCTGATTGACTATAAAATTGCTAATAAAGATTGAGAATGCAGTGAAATTAGCGCCAACATCTATAATTATTTCCGATCACCTGGCAAAGACTCTAGTCAATAAGATCCTTTGAACTTTAGGGACGCGTTACTAGAATCTCTCAGCTATAATTTTTCGTATTAACAGTAAATCAAGGCGTCACAGAACTTCTACATCTAATGCAGAAGTTGGGTGTAAGCTTGCTTTAGCCTAAGGCTAATCATCTTAATCCGTTCTTGACCAACGCCTTACAAACTCTTCACATATTCTATCAAAATATCAATCCTTGCATATCCCAAGCTAGTCTGGAGAGTGTTATGAATTTTGAAAATAATCATCAACAATGCTTAGTCAAGCTAATCTGGGTTACTGAATGTTTAAAGGTTCAAGCTCCTTTCAATAAACTATCTAAAATTGCTAAGCTTATTGTCCAAACTATGGATAGTCCTTGGCGATCTTTCCATTCAACCGTTCATATTTTTGAAGTGGGTGGAGATGGGGATGCCATTGAAGTTTTGGCGGCTTTATTTCACGATATTGTATATGTGCAAGTCGATAAAAGTATAAATTTTAATCTTACCTATTATCTGGCTCCTTTTATAGAAGAAGATCAGGGGAAGTTGTTGATTCGAGAGCAAAGTGAGTTGCCAGAGGATGCAATTTTTGAGATGGTGGCAATGATATTTGGCTTTGTTCCTGGTCAAGTCCTTTCTCCGTTTGGTGGCCAAAATGAATTCTTGAGTGCTCTCGTGGCAGCTAAGACGTTAGAATCCGTTTTAAGTCCGACATTGATTGTTCAAGTAGCAGCTTGTATCGAAGCCACCATTCCCTTTCGAGCCAAGACAGAATCAGGTTTGAGCGTTAGCGAATTATTACACCAACGTCTGAAATTAACCAATGATCAGTTCAATCTTCAATTAACCGATGAAGAGGTGATTCAAGCCGTAAAAAGGTCGGTGAGATTAGCTAACCGGGATGTCGGAAATTTTGCCGATCCAAGTTCTGCTGTTTTTTTAACGAACACTTGGAGTTTATTACCAGAAATCAATCATAATCTCCGTAAATCCGGTTCTTACACGGTTCGCGATTACCGAGAAGCCATGCAGAAAATGTTAAGCTTTTTGAATTGTCTCAAGCCAGAACTCGTTTTCCAGCAGTTCCAAGGAGAGCCGGATGACCACACTTACCAAGGTTTAGTGAAACGAAGCAAGAAGAATGTGGAAGTAGCACGGCTTTACCTGGAAAGTAAACTAGTCGCGATCGCCATGATTGAAGCCCTTTCGTTACGCTTTGGATCGAATGTTTCTCTAGCAACGATGATCGGAGAATTACCGGATTCCGAATTTTCAGTGGGTCGATTGAAAGATTCGTTTCCCAGGATTGCTAGCCCCTATCAGCCAGCAACAACTGTTGAACAAGAAGTTTTAAATTTGTTAGAGAAAGGGCGAGGGAAGAGTTCTAAGTATGATATTAGAAATTCCCCCTTAACGA
>DATNQL010000058.1:0-7286 GCA_036704025.1 Stenomitos sp. | reverse complement strand
CAGGTGGTAACTTCCCCGGTGGTGGCAGTACAGGTGGTAACTTCCCTGGTGGCGGCAGTACAGGTGGTAACTTCCCCGGTGGTGGCAGTACAGGTGGTAACTTCCCCGGTGGCGGCAGTACAGGTGGTAACTTCCCTGGTGGTGCCAATGCCACAGGTCAAGTTAATAGTACAGTCAGTAGCCCAACTATTACTCCCTGAATCACACCCTAATAAGCTGATGTGCAGCTAAATTGCCATAGCGAAATTGTCATAAGGGGTGTGGGGTGTGGGGTGTAGGGTGTGGAAATAGGCTTTCTTAAATGCGTCACAGCTTATTCCTTAAATCAAACATGAAAAATGAAGGGTAAGGTCAAAAATCAAACTTTACCCTTTACCCATGACTAAGATTTTCTCACCACACAGAAAAATCGGCCTGAGTCCAAATAGATACAATGCATCTAAAAAAGCCGGATTGATGAAGAATTCCTAACCAGAAGAATATTAATGTTCTTGTCAGCCCTTCCAGATGTTAAAACAGAATAAAATCTGGAGTAAAAACGATGCAACCGATTCGACAAGGCGACGTAATTTTACTTTCTATAAAGCCAACCGATAGCATCGCCGCTGTAGAGGACTTAGGGAAAAGGCTACCTCATCTCACTCTGGCTGAAGGCGAAGTAACCGGACACTCTCACCGTATTAGTGAGGGACAAGCTGAGTTATATGAAAAGGATGGCACCCTTTATCTACGAGTCCTGTCAGAAACAGCGACATTAACTCACGAAGAACACAAAGCGATTCAAATTCCTCAAGGTAGCTGGATGGTGCGGATTCAGCGCGAATATGAGCCTGAGGGATGGAGATATGTCGCCGACTAAAATTGCCCAGCTAACGCCTGAACAAGAAGCTCTTATTCCCTCCATCTTAGAAAAGTGGACACGGGTATTTTGCTCAACAGAGCCGAGTGATTATCAAAAGGCGGAAGCGGCTGTAAAAACGGCTTATGCGGCGATGGACAAACCAGAGCCTGTGATTCGCTTTTTCAGTAGTCCGAATGCTGCTAGGTTAGCCATTTTTGAGGAACAATCTCCGCGACAGACGGCACAACAACTGGGTGTGCCTCTGCTGATGCCATTTGCCAGCCAACTCCAGGAACAGATTGGGAAGCAATTGGAAGAAGCACTGTGGCATCAGTTGCAAATCCAAATGTCTAGCCAACCGTTGCAGACTTTGTTTCAATTGCGAACGATGCTGATGTGGCAATCTCAGACGCAGTTATGGACGCAACAGTTGGAATTATTTGGGCAATTGCGAGAGCAATGGGTAAAACAACAGTGGGAGCAACAGCAGAAGGAACTGCGAAAGCAACTTCTCCAAGCACCGGGCGGGCAATTTTTGGTACAAATGGGGGATTCTCTGTGGCAAAACATTGGAGAACCTTTGTGGCAAAATCTAGCTAACCAACCGTTTGTCGAATGGGGGCAACAGCAGTTACAACAGAACCCCTTCCTTCAGATGCTAGATGTACTAGGATTTGCCTATTATGGTCTGTTAGTTCCCGGTTTAGAGGCTTCCTCGATTGCTCTGCTGGATTTTTGTATTTCTGTCTTAAATTGCAATCATGATTTGCCAAAATGGCAGGCTTATCAGTTTCTACTTTCGGAGTGTGGCTGTATTTTCCCGTTTGAAAACACTTGCATTATTTGCGATCGCCCCACGAAACTTGCGTTTGACAATGAATATCGTCTCCATGCCGAAGGGGAACCTGCCATTGAGTTTGCTGATGGTTATCGGTTGTATTACTATCGGGGCGTCAGCTTGCCGGAACAATATTGGGTTCACCCACACCACTGGCAAGCACGATGGCTGTTAGAAGAACACAATGCTGAGTTGCGCCGGGTACTGATTCAGGGAATTGGCTACTCCCGAATTTGCCAAGAATTGCAAGCCATTGAACTCGATTCTTGGCGAGAATATACCCTCTTAAAAATCGATAGTGAAGTCGATGTCGAGCCAATTTATTTATTAAAAATGACCTGTCCTAGCACTAGCTATATTCATGCGATGCGAGTGCCACCGACAATGCGATCAGCGCGTGAGGCGATTCGTTGGATGAATTGGGGAACTGATCCAGAGGAATTTTCCATAGAAAGCTGACCTTAGAGCGGATTCATCCAATCTATCTGAAATCTGTAGGGTGCGTTAATGGCATTTAACGCATCCTTCTAGGTCTGCGATCGCTGAATCATCGCTTAATCCATGAAGTTGCATAGAAGCCAAACTAAGGGCACGATATAATCGTGCCTCTACAAGCACTATGTTGTACTTTCGTCAAATCGCTATTGACAAAGAATACCGACTTATGTATAAACTCCCCTCACTCACGCCCGATACCATCTGGGCAATATTGAATGAAGAAATTCCGGATGATACCGTCAATAAATTGGTTTGGCACTATCTAGGATATCGCTATAATTCAACCACAAATCAATGGGATATTACCCAGGTTGCTCCTGAATGGAAAGAGGAATATCCAGAGCCACCGAACTTTATTGAGAGCCGTCCTGCAACGGTGAAACTGACTCGCTCGATTCCGCCAGCCAATAAACAACTGTTAAAAGAGCAGTTGGGTTTTAAAGGTTACAAAATCGGTGAATTTGGTCCCCGACAAACTCGTCGAGCTACAGCCGCCAATTGGTTGTTGAGTTATATGAAAGATACAGGTTTAACACAATAACAAGTTTATCGCTTTAGCAAAATTTGACTCAGGATGCAATGGTGCAAAGCTAAGGGTTGGTATAAGAAGACCCTCTAGGTTTGATGGGAATTAATCCCTTAAGATACGAAGGGCTGTTCTGTGGAACCTGACCCTAAATTTGTCCTTTATCTGAGTAAGTAGATGCTATGCAATGGCTAGACGATAGCCCTATCGGGATGCTGACGCTCGTAAACTCACTACCGCTTCGCTATTGCGATAACCCTATCGGGATGCTGCGCGATAACCCTATCGGGATGCTTCGCGATCGCATCCTCCTGGCAGTCCCCGTCTCAGGCGGCGACAGCAATCTGGCGGAAGTATTAACTGTTCTGATCGTCCTGTTGTTGGTCGCCACAGGGGTTGCCCTAGTATCGCGACGACTTCGTATTCCTTACATTGCGGGTTTGGTATTGGCAGGACTAGCGATTACTGAGCTTTTGCCCGAACCCCATCGCATCCGCCTGGACTCTTCCCTAATTTTCAATTTATTCTTGCCGATTCTGCTGTTTGAAGCCGCACTGAATACAGATATCAGTCGTTTGCGGAGTACGATTAAACCCATTGCCCTGCTAGCGGGGCCGGGGATTCTGCTCTGTGCTGGCATTACTTCAGTTTTACTGAGACTAGAGCTTGGTTTAGATTGGATACCGGCCTCATTGGTCGGCGTGATTTTATCCATTACGGATACAGCCCTAGTGATTGCGGTGTTTAAGGAGGTATCCGCACCTCACCGCTTGGTCACTCTAGTGGAGGGTGAAAGTCTAGTCAACGATGATGTGGCTCTCGTTTTATTTAGTCTGATTTTGACCGTTTACAAAACAGGTTCATTATCGCCGTTATATGTAGTACAGGAATTTTTATTCGTCATCATCGGTGGTGCCTTAGTTGGTGCCGCCCTAGGCTACCTCAGTATTGGGCTGTTGAGCCAAGCCGATGACCCATTAAGTAGCATTCTTCTCACCGTTGCCATTGCGTTGGGAGCCTTCCAGGCGGGTCAGTTTCTCCATGTATCCGGCGTCGTTGCTGTAGTTGTAGCGGGACTGATTGTTGGCAACTTCGAGCATTCCCAAGTGACCTCAGCCTCAACTCAAGTAACGTTGTTCAGCTTCTGGGAATACGCTGGCTTTGGGGTCAATACGTTTATTTTTTTACTCATTGGTCTAGAGATTAATCTCAGCACTCTCTGGCAGACGTTACCAGCCGTTTTCTTAGCCTTTATTGCCTATCAAGTTGGAAGGGCCATTACCGTTTATCCACTGTTAGCGTTGGTTCGGTTTTTTGACCGACCGATTCCCATGCGCTGGCGGCATGTTCTATTTGTCGGCAATATTAAAGGCTCACTCTCAACCGCCTTGGCGTTGAGCTTACCGCTTGGGTTACCAGGACGAGAGAAACTGATTGCAATCATCCTGGGCATTGTTTTGGTGTCTCTGGTGGGACAGGGGCTGAGTCTGCCTTGGGTTGTGCGACGTTTAAAGGTCGCTCACCGCTCGGAATCGTACCATCAGATTGAGGAATTACAAGCTCAACTCATGACCTCTAAGGCGGCTCAGGATGAATTAGATGATCTATTCAAATCGGGAGTTTTGCCCAAAGCCGTCTACGAAGAAATGCGAGCCGCTTATCAGGTGCGGGTGGCAGCGTCGGAAAGAACATTGCGGGATATCTACAATCAGCGTCCGGGGCGATCGCCTGAAAGTAAGGGTGAAAGTCTTTCGGACGCACTTGGCGATCGCACCAAACTAGACGCGATTCGTCGGCAATTACTCCTCGCAGAAAAAGGGGCACTCACTGATGCCCTTCGCAGGCGAATTCTCTCAGAAGAAGTCGTTGAAGAACGCATCAAAACCCTTAACGAGCAACTTCTGAAGCTAGAGGATGACTAGTAAGCTGTCGTGTTTGGAAAAGAGCATATCTCTTGGGGCTGGTAATGGGTAATGGGTAATGGGTAATGGGTAATGGGTAATAGGAGATGAATCAATACTACTCGGATAAGCCTATCTTCTCTTCCCCAGCTTCTCCAACTTCCCCAGCTCCCCCAGCTTGCCTCAACGGATAACCTTCCTTAACCGAGCAGTATTGGGAGATGAATTCCCTTACTTTGGGCAAGAATGTCGGCAATACCATTTGCCCCAATTACCTTTTTGCTGAAAAGTCCAACTTGTAGGCGCGGCAGCTTATCACTGAGCAGTTAACAGTGAACAGCCGACTAAATAGTTGGTAAATATCACTGACTAAAGAACTAGTCATTTATTACTGCTGCGCTGTACTGGTGCGAAGACCCAAATAATCAACCACCTGATGTAACTGTTCAGATTTAGTCACCACGAGAACAGTTGACCCGGCTTCCAGCATAGTATTCCCATTGGGAATGACTAGATCGGCATGAGGATGGGATTGATAACCAATGATCAAAGAACCTTCTGGAAAACGTGAATCCTTAGCAATTAGGGCAACACTACGACCAGCCACATGAGAATCTGGTGGAATGGTTAGCTTGAAAACTTCAACCTGTCCCTGCTCATAGTGCATCATTGATTCCACTTGAGGATATTCAAGGACAGTCACCATCGTATTAACGGCTAAATCAATCGTACCGATGACGTGATGCGCTCCTGCAAGACGATAAGGTTCAGCAAAATCCCGATTACGCATCCGTGTCACAATGTGAGGCACGCCATGGTGCTTAGCAAGGGTAATCAGTGCCAAATTGAGTGGATCGTCCCGGAGGGCGGCAACCAGTGCATCTGCCTTGCGAATTCCTGCTTCTAACAGCAATTGGGTATTGACGGCGCTCCCTTCAAACGCCATTACCCCCAACTGCTCTCGTGCATATCGGCAGGCGTTGGCATCAATATCAATCACAGCTATTGTATGGCTCAATGCCACTAACTCCTGGGCTAAGTTCAGCCCCACTAACCCTGCTCCACCAATTAATACGTACATCGCTAATTTTTTAATTACTTAATTACTTAATTATTTACTGTTGTGTTGAGGTAATATTCAATCCGTTCCCGCAGTTGTTTAACCGTCAGATTTTGAGTCCAATATTCGACCAAGGCGTGACCAAATGCCCAAGCATTGCGATCCGGTGAAGCCGGATTTTCCAACAATAAAGGCCAAAGCGATAGTAAATCAAAATTGCGAATGTTAGTTTCACCTGAACTCAAGAGCGAAAATAAGTCATAGGCCATCTGGAGTTTACCAATAACCAGCGGCAATTGTTCTACCGGAATTTGCTCGGCTAGCAGATAAGCTAAAGTTGGCTGTCCAGTGGTTAGCGTGGAAATAAACTGGAGGACGGGACTTTTGAGCAGTGTTGTGAGTCCCTGAGTGGTTGCCATCTGGAAGGTATAGTGATCGATAATTTTGGCAGCAGCCACGGTTCTGGCTTCCAAGTTCCGCAAAAAGCGGGCAAGCCGGAGTTGCTTCACAGGGTCGATCGCATCCACCAATGCTAACGATAGCGCGTCCACGCCCCAAGCGGTTCGACCTATTTTGCTGTCACTGGTTACTACGGGTAGAACAAAATCGCAAAATTCGTTCAGACGTTCAGCGCGATACTCAGTCGCTTCCCGAATCGCTTTCTCTTTCGGGCGTTCGCCCCATTCCCAATCATAAGGTGGTTCCCACTCCCGAATAGGACGCAGACGATCCACTTGGGTGACGATCGCAATTGCAGGTAAGTCTGCAATATCCCCCTTCATGTCTTTGAGAAAGTCCGCATCCATTTGCAACGCTGGATCGAGGGCAGGGGTAACGAGTATTAGCAAATCAGCATTGGTGGCATAATCAAGAACCAGTTCCCGCAAATCGGCACGGTTGACTTGTTCGTAACCCGGTGTATCCCAAAGTGTTAGCGTTTCTCCAGATTGGGACTGCCAGTGGTAATTTTGAATGCGATCGGTACTGGGCAATACATCGACTTCCGCTAAATCGGCTTGAAATAGCGTATTAATTAAGCTACTTTTTCCAGAACCCGTTCGCCCTACCAGTAAAATATTGACGGGTTTTTGCTCAACGGCTGCGGCCGGTTCGGCTTGAGTAAGAATTTCTCGGAGGGTTTGGGTTTTCGCTTTGGGTAGCGTGGGTGTCGTTGTAGTAGCCGCAAAATCTGAGGGTAACTGGGTAGTGCCGCCGTAAAGTGAGATCGCCTGCCGACATAAGTTTCGCAGCGCCGCTGTCCGTAACGACTGACCTAAATTGACCAAAAGTTGCTGAGTGGCTTGGTTACTAGAACCTTGACTTGCGACTCTTGCGACTGCTGCTGCCGGATTTAATACCCACTGCGCCCAGTTCCAGACTTGCCAAAGTTTACGGGCGGTTGGCTCTAGTTTGCGGTAGACTTCGTAGGCTTGGTAGGCTTGCCCAACGGTAACTTGATTCAGGGCAGGGGATAATTTCTGCATCCACCGATCCATGTCATCCATGGTTCCCCGAATTAAGCCGTAAGCCTGGGGAACGTAGATGGAAAGCAGGGGATATTTGACTTCGGGATGGTAGATGTGAGCGATCGCGACGACGAGTTCCTGACAGCGCTGCCAGAA
>DATNQL010000057.1:0-1708 GCA_036704025.1 Stenomitos sp. | reverse complement strand
CCTGCCATAACTACCATGCTGAATAGAAACAAGATCAGCACGGTGAAACGAGGGTGTTGACGTACCCAGTTGAAGACAGGAAATAATTTCTCCCTCTGTCTTGCGCCTACTTCCCCAGTTGTTGCTGTAACTTTACTCTGCCTCTGAAGCAGCCACCGTGGCGGTGATGCCGGAAAAGAACCGGGTAGAGTTCGATCGTCTTCACCTGCATCGACAACCCTGGTTCCTGCTATTGTGTCATGCAGCGATCGGCCTCGGCGATCGATCTTTGCGCTCAGTCCATCTCCGAGTAAGAGCAACCCAACTAACCCCGTCAATACCCCCAAATCTGGATACGCACTAATGTAGCGCCAAATCGCAAAAGCAATTCCCACCGACAAACCCCATCGACCCACACCTTCCCGCAGCATAACTCGCCCCACACCTGGGGAATAGTCTCCTCCCGTCACTACCCGAACACCAAACCACTGTTTGGGCAGAGTTTGGCCCCTCACTCCCAGTCTGTAAAGTTGCCAGCCAGTCACAAGCAACGGTGTGACCAGCGCCGCCGTCCAAAAGAAGTTGGTCAGGGGTGCGACCTGTCGATTCTTTTGATAAATCGGTAAAGAAAGAGTTTGGGCGATCGTCTCCTCAGTTTTCACCAGCACCGGATTGAGCGGCACTGCTTCCTGGGCTTGGTGTTCCTTTGCATATAATCCTATGCTGAAGGGAACTGCCCCACTAGCTACAATCAACGAAACTTCTACAACCCAGGCACCGCAGCGACGAACCCCGAGTGGCAGTTTACGAAATCTTTTTTGCCAAGACATCTTGGATGAATTGGTGCCTTTTTTCAGCATGGGGATAACCATTTGCTTAAAACTTTAAATTATCTGTGTATATTTGTTGAGCCTTCGCTATTCGCCTAAATCAAATCCCATTATTAATTAATTTTTTATAGTTCGGTTTGAAATTCATTTTAATAAACATATTTTTTTTACTTGCTAACCCTACTACAGAAAGCAACAGGAAATCTGCTTGTCAGGCAAAAACTTGGTATAACCTAGCGCAACAATTGGCGAGAAGGTTTACTCAAAGAATTTTATTGCGTATGATATCACGCGATTTGCTATAACACGTGAGTTTGAGCTTAGGCGATCTGACCGCTATCCGCAATAGGGGTATAGCCAGTCGATCGCACTCAGCTTTTAATCTTCAATTTGTTTAGCTGAAACCTCAACCGCTTGGACATCAATGGTGCCGGGAGGCGCGATCCGCGTCAAATGGCCCTGCTCTATGAGGAGAGGTTCGCCACAGCTGGGGCACTGTATTTGAGTTTGATTCAAGCCAGTCAATTGATAGCCGCACACGGGACATTTATCCTCTACCAGGTTGCGTTGCAGCCACCACTGAAACCCAAGGAACGCCATCAACGCTATTACCGGTGCCATGAGGATAAGGATTACCAAAATCACAAAAGACTTGACTAACCAGCCCAGCCCAACAGCACCCAGTAACCAAAACATTACCAGGAAAGCGATCGCACAGCCAAAGCCTGAAAGATTGAATTGAGAGGTTCTGATGCCCATCTTTTGCATCTCATCTTGGTCTGCCTCTAGCATAGCGAGTTCTCAGAAGGGAATAGGGGTTAGAAAAGTCAAAAGTCAATCATTCAAAAGTCAAAAGAAAGAACTCAGGGAGAGGGACACGACAATTCCCTTGAAGCTTC
>DATNQL010000056.1:0-1576 GCA_036704025.1 Stenomitos sp. | reverse complement strand
CTTTTGTGCAAGATTGCGGATACGCTTTTCTATCGGCTTACCTGCCGATCGCAGAACGACGCCGAAGCACAGAATATGGCGATCGCGAACGCAACTTCCAACTTTATCGCCGAGGGCGGTATGTGGAATTTAACCTCGTTTACGACCGAGGTACTATTTTTGGCCTCCAGACAAACGGGCGTACTGAGTCAATTCTCATGTCTTTACCGCCCCTGGTACGCTGGGAGTACGGCTATCAACCGGAACCCAACACACCAGAAGCTCAATTATATGAAGTTTTTCTGAAGCCTCAAGATTGGGCTAATTGGGTTACTCCTGTAGGGAATGTGTGAGCTAAACTACTGGAAGTCACTGAGCCCGGAATAAAATGTGCGGGCTTAGAACAGCAGCAAGCCAAGGTGAAACTAGAATCGTCATTGCCTTGGCTGTAATTTGAGAAGATATAAACTCAAACCCAGTATCCTGGAAGATCGGAACGTAAGCCTGAGTAGAGATATCTCGAAATGGCAATCTGAACCCAAGAATGCTACAGGCTTTTATTCTGGGAATGTCAAAGAAGCGACAAGCCTGAATCTCAGGTTTCCCTATATACACTTAAAGCAGGTGTTTGTACGATGGTTGCTCGGATTGAGGCTATGTGCGTAAGCTGTAGAAAGTTACGATTTAAAGGGGAGGGGCAGTGATTCACATCGAGCAAAAAACACACACGCTCCAAGACGGCACTACCGTTATCGTCTTGACGCCTACAGGCCGCTTAGATATCACAACAGCATGGCAATTTCGCCTTAAATTGCAAGAGTGTATCTCCAAGCTCAGCCGTCATGTAGTGGTCAATCTCGGTCAGGTCAATTTTATTGACAGTTCTGGCCTGACTTCATTGGTAGCGGGAATGCGGGATGCTGACAAGGTGAAGGGTAGTTTCCGCATTTGCAACGTGCATCCAGAAGCCAGATTGGTGTTTGAAGTGACTATGATGGATTCAGTGTTTGAAATTTTTGAAACTGAGGAAGACGCCTTAGAGGGTGTTCCCCGCAACAGCATAGCCTCTTGAGTCACTTTGTCTTAGCAGACAAAACGTTTAGCTACCAAAAGCTTAATAGGGGGTAGGAGACAGGAATTACCGACTAGAGCGTCAGTTAAGAATTTGGCCTATGCAAGTAAAAACCCGGTTTATTTAGCTGAAAAACCCAATTTATGGTTTTACAACCAAACAACCGGGTTCCGCCATTACTTGACCGAAGCTCTAGCCTCCAGTCCCGCTCATAAAGGTAGTTGGGCAGAAAAATCTTGACGCTTGGTGAAGCGGTAGGGCCCCATAATAGCTCCCCAAAGGGCTTTACCAGTCTCAGGTTCGATTCCTTTGTCATAACTCAGGAGTGAATCAGAACTTGCTTCAAATCCCAGAAAAACTTGGAAAGTTTCTTCGCGATAAGTAAAGCGGCAACGCTCGTTTGGTGGCAACGATGCCTGAAAGCGATATCCTCCAGAATCTAAGAAGCGTTTAGTAACGTTGAGCTTGCAAGTAGGGAGTAGTTGTATGCGATCGACTGTGAGGGTGTTGAGTAGATCCGGGTGG
>DATNQL010000055.1:0-1716 GCA_036704025.1 Stenomitos sp. | reverse complement strand
CCAGACTATCGGATTTAAAGGTGAGTGCTCTGTCAAATGAATTAATGGCTTCCTTATATTTCTGCAAGGAATCTAAGGCATTACCTCGACCAATCCAAGCTTGCCAATAATCCGGCTGTATTTGAATTGCTTTATCGTAGGCATTACGAGCGTCTTCATATCGCTTCAGAGCTAAAAGCGTATTACCTTGTCCATTCCAAGCCTGTGCATATTCCGGTTTCAGTTCAACGGCTCGATTATACGATGCAAGTGCATCATCATATCGCTTCAATTCTAAGAGCGTATCGCCCCGTTTATACAACTCCATTGCATTAGAAGACTTGACTAAATTAACGACTAATACTGTTGCCACCAACCCCAAACTGAGGACACCCATTGAAATTAAAACTTTGTAGAGTAACGATTTAGAGAGTTTGGGCTTGGCAATAGAAGGTTTCGGTAATGTAGCCGCCGACAAGGAAACGGTACTTTTAGAAATAGAGTTTAATTCAGTCAGCGCTTGTAAGGCTAAAGCGGCTGACTGATAGCGTTGCCGGAAATCGTAGCGCACCATTTTATCTAATACTTCGGCAAACTCAGGGCTAACTGATGCCTTGTCTTGCCAACTCATTTCACCTGTATCAGGGTTGATTGGTAGTTGCTCCGGGCTGATGCTAGTCAGAGCTTGAATGCCCACCATCCCGACTGCATAAATATCACTACTTAATTTAGGATTGCTGTTGGCTTGTTCGCTGGGTAAATAGCCCGGAGTACCAATGGCGATCGTAACGTTTGTTCGTCCTCCTTGAACGACTTGAGTGCTCACTTGTTTAACTGCCCCAAAATCAATTAAAACTAACTTGCCATCTTGCTTACGTCGAATGATATTGCGCGGATTGATATCTCGATGGATGACGTTCTGCTGATGAACAAAATCTAAGATTTCTAGAATTTCTTTTAATAGGGTAATCACCTCATCTTCGGTGAATTGCCCCCCTACCAAAGAGGGAGAATTTGGGGATATGAGTTCTTTACTGAGGTCATCCCCTTCAATGAATTCCTGCACCAAATAGAATTCTTGATTTTCCTCAAAGTAAGCAAAAAGTTGAGGAATTTGGTCGTGACTTCCCAACCGATGCAAGACTTTAGCTTCGGTATCGAATAGACGCCTTGCCGTTTGCAGAGTAAATGGGTCAGTTGCTTGAGGTTTCAGTTGTTTAACGACACACTGCTGGTGGTCAGGCAGGTGTTTATCTTGTGCCAAAAAGGTTTTGCCAAAGCCACCTTGTCCCAGTTGGCTGATGATGGTGTAGCGTCCACCAATGGTTTGTCCGAGACCCAAGTTCATACGGTTTCAGCGAAGGAATGCAGGCATCGCAGGGATGATTACTCGATTTTTGCACACAACTTTAGAATGAGTCCGGACACGGTTTAATACTGTGCCGTTTTACCTGCCTATGAGCGATCGCTTGCGCTCACCGGTGACTTTAGTCATGCTTAAATCCATGACTTTGTCTTCATGTGGCTAACCAGCATGAATTTTTATAATCAGGATATTGAATTCCAAAGTTCAGATATACCACAGTTCCTCACACACCTAGAGCGTCGGTCCAGTAATCACGATTGGGGTTAGCATGACCTTCAGGGGTTGAAACAAGAGTCTTGGGATGGGTGATTGTGTTAAGAGATTTAAAGAGGTTCTCATTGAACAGCCACCCTGGCGATCTGCTTGCAGCA
>DATNQL010000054.1:0-5482 GCA_036704025.1 Stenomitos sp. | reverse complement strand
CTGGCTGCCGCTGCCACACCAGCTCCAAGCCTGAACGATTCATATCCCAACTCTGGAAGAATAGCTTCGAGAGCCGCAATTAGGCAAAGAATGTCGCGATCGCTGACAAAACCAAGATGACCAATCCGGAAGATTTTTCCTTTAAGGTGGTCTTGTCCCCCTGCCAGAACAATATCAAAGCGCTTTTTCATCACAGCTCTGATTTTTTCTGACTCAACGGAGACAGGTGCCACAGCGGTAATTGCCGGACTCGCCACTTCATCCGCCGCAAACAAGGGTAGCGAGAGGGCTTTTAGGGCGGCCCTGGTTGCCTTCATCAGACGTTGATGACGAGCGAAAATCGAGTCTAACCCTTCTGCTTGCATCATCCGCAGCGCTACTTGTAGCGCCATAATCACGTTGACGGGCGGAGTAAAGGGATTAATATGATTCGCCGCCGCTTTTTTGTACACCCCTAAATCCAGGTAGAAACGAGGCAACTTCGCGGATTGATAGGCTGTCCAAGCTTTCGGGCTAACAGCAACAAACCCCAATCCGGGGGGCGTCATATAGCCTTTTTGGGAGCCTGAAACCACGACATCCAGCCCCCAGCGATCAATCGGGAGATGCACAGAACCTAAGCTCGTCACCGCGTCCACCATGATCAGCGCCTCGCCGTGTGCTTTGACGTGACGGTTAATGGTTTCGAGGTCGTTGAGGACACCCGTCGAGGTTTCAGAATGGGTGATGATCACCGCTTTGATGTGTTTGTCCGTGTCAGCGGCTAGTGTTGCTCTAAACGGCTCTGGATCTAAGGCTTTACCCCATTGAGCCGTGATTTTCTCGACTTCAAGGCCAAAGGCGGCACACAGATCCGCCCAGCGATCGCCAAATTTCCCGTTACATCCTACTAAAACGCGAGCGCCTGGACTTAAAAAGTTAATAATCCCGGCTTCCATTGCCCCAGTGCCACTCGCCGTCAACATCAAGACATCATTCTCAGTCTGGTGCAGCCATTTGAGGTTTTGGGTCACCTCTGCCATGATGAGGCTAAATTCCTCACTACGGTGGCTGATGGGGTGCCCAGCCAAGGCCAATAACACTGGTTCTGGTACCGGCGTCGGTCCAGGAATCATCAGCATCTGCTTGTTGTTCATGGGATAGTCCTCTATCTTGTCGCTCCGCATGATCCAGGATCTCACAAGCGATTCTCCTGTGCTGACAGCACAGGATTTTCTTGGTTACAGGGCTGACGCATTGCCTCTACATTTTGGGATGGGCATCTCGCCCATCCTCTGATTTTTCTCGGCCTTAAAATGCAGATGCAACTGGATCGGAGATCACTTGCTCACTTCAGGTTTCTGACCTAAGGGAAAAATGTCGCTAGAAGGGTCTGGCTCCAAGTTAACGCTATTGAGAGACCAGCGATATTCCACAGGTAAGTTGGCTCGCTGGCAGCTTTGTTCTAGTTGCTTCTGCTGAGCCAAAGCTTTGCGGAGGGTACTGATTAATTGATGAACCTGCTCTCGAACGGCTGGTTTTTGACTCACCGCAAACGAAGTTTGACGCTCTAAAAGTTGAAGCAGCAGTTCGTAATGAATATACGACGGAAGGGGGATTGGCTCCATGAAAGCTGGTTTACCTCAAAATGGACGAATCTGCGGTAGCGAAGCATCCTGTTAGGGGCGCTAAGCGCTTGAAGTGAGACGGAAACTCACTCGTACACCTTCAAAGCCCCTGAGAGTTCTCGCCATTGAAAAAGTCTTCCTCGGTACAGGTCATGCCTTGGCGAACAAATCGGCGATCGCAATCGCTGGGTCAGGTTGCTTCACTAATGACTCACCGATGAGGACGGCAGTCGCCCCGGCACAGGCTACTTGATCCAAATCAGCGCTGGTGTGAAGTCCCGATTCGCTGACAACCGCTATACCTTGCTCTTGGAGCTGATGACTCCTCGCCTCCAGTAAATGGCAGGTTGTTTGCAGATCAATCGAAAAGTCTTCCAAGTTGCGATTATTAATACCCACTAGGGTAACCCCATCTAGAGATAACACGCGGTCTAACTCTTGAAGAGTATGAACCTCAATCAAGGGGGTCATGGACAACGATTTAGCAATTTTGACAAAGTACTGGAGGTCTTGGTCGGAGAGAATGGCGGCAATCAGTAAAACCGCATCGGCTCCATAAGAGCGGGCGAGATAGATTTGATAAGGATAGATAATGAACTCTTTACATAACACGGGTAGGTCAATGGCCGCACGCACCTGCCTCAGATTTTCCCAACTACCCTGAAAGAATTTTTGATCCGTGAGTACAGAGATTGCCGTTGCACCACCTTGTTGGTAAGCTTGAGCGATCGCGACTGGATCAAACTCTTCACGGATGACTCCCTTACTGGGTGATGCCTTTTTGACTTCAGCAATCAGCGCAGGACGGGTTTTACCCGAGAGCAAGGCGGCTTGAAAGTCACGGGGAGCCGGTGCAGTTTGCACCTGCTTCCGCAAGTCCACCAAAGGCAGGCGTTCTCGCATCTGGTCAACTTCCGCCTCTTTGTACCAGACAATTTCTTCCAGGATATGGCGTGGTTCAGCGTCTGGGACTTTAACTTGATAACGAACGATGCTGATATCAACAGGGGGACTCGGTGGGCGTCGGCGAATTTGCATGAGTGGGTTATGGGTCATTGATCATCGGTCATTGGTTTTGGGTCAACGAATCATGTTGAACGGACTAATGACTCAGCACAGCTCGTTTGTAGGCTTCATCCAACACTTCCGAGAGGGTAGGGTGAGCATGGACTAAGTAGGCGAGAGTGTTCACGGACTGGCGCTGCGCGATCGCATTGGATGCCTCGTGAATCAAATCTGAGGCGTGGAGTCCCAAAATATGAACCCCGAGGACTTCCCCTGTATCTGGGCGGTAGATGACTTTAGCGATGCCATCGGCTTCTCCTTCGGCGATCGCTTTAGAATTCCCTTTAAAGTATGACCGAACCGTAGCGACCTCAAATCCCTCTTTCTCTCCCAGTTCTTTAGCCGCAGGTTCTGTCAGTCCCACATAGCTGATTTCTGGATGAGTAAAGGCGGCGGCTGGGATGCTGCGATAGTCTACAGTACGGTGACGACCACACATATTTTCGACGGCCGCAATTCCTTGAGCTGAGGCGGCATGAGCCAGCATCATTTGACCCGTTGCATCGCCAATTGCCCACAAGTGTGGCACTGGTTCACCGGCTGACAGGACTGCCATGGTGTCATTGACCGGAATAAAGCCCCTGCGATCGGTTCCCGCCCCAACAGCCTCTAGCCCTAGATTTTTGGTGGCTGGAATCCGACCGGTTGCTACCAGGCAGGCATCCACTTCTAGAACATCGACCACTTCTTTGGTTTTGGGGTTCGTCAGTTCAATCACCACGGGTGAACCCGGAATCACTTTGGTGGCGAACACACCTACATGGGTTTCAATATCACGGGGTGTAATGAGAATGCGTGTTGCCAATTTAGCAATATCTGGGTCAAAGGTCGGCATCAATTGATCGAGGGCTTCGATCATCGTAATTTCAGACCCTAGAGCTGTGTAAACATCCGCAAACTCCAGACCAATGTAACCACTGCCAATAATGGCGACCCAATTGGGTAACCAGTCGAGCTTGACGGCATCGTCACTGGTAAACACCGTTTTGCCATCAATTTCTATCCCCGGAGGGACGAAAGGAATGGAACCTGTGGATAGAAGAATATCTTTTGCCGTAATGGTTTTTTCGCCGCTGTCTGTAGCTACGGTAACTTTTTGTTGTCCAGCGACCTTACCCCAGCCCTGAATAATATCAACACCTAGACGTTTGAGGCTATTGGTGAGATCGCCCCGAATTTTACTCACCAGATTAGTGGCGTGGCTGGCGATCGCAAAGCGATCGAACTCTACACTTCCCACCTGAATCCCTAAAGACTTGAGGTGGTGAGCGTTACGTAACTCCCGCACTCGCCCTGATGCTGCCAATAACGCTTTGGATGGAATGCAGCCTCGATTAACACAGGTACCCCCCATCTCAGCCGCTTCAATAATTGCGGTTTTCAATCCACAGCTAACGGCATGTAACGCCGCGCCATGTCCACCCACACCGGCTCCAATAATAACCAAATCGTAATCAAATTCTTGACTCACATTCATCTGTGTAACGCCTATCGCCCTCCCTATTCTTAACTTGTGCAATCTATGAACACAAGTATTTAGTTTAATTCACTCGTTCCTCTGGGTGCCACAGCGGGAACCCTAACCATCGTTGTGGTTTGAGTTTCTCCACCCAACTAAAATCTCAAGTGTGATGACCCGGTTGGTCATGACCGAAGTTGGCGGATGACCCAATTGAGCCTTGGGGATTGTACAAAATTTTTGTCCAGTTTCAGTTCCCAGCCGCCAGTTTTTTTCTGAATTGGCAAGTCGGACGCCCTTGAGAGTGGATGATTGTTGCTGTAATGTTTTCCCTTTTCGCTTGATGTATCTTAGAATTTTTCATCGGCTGTTCTGCGATTAAAGAGCATTTTGGGAGTCAATACATTATGCAAGAGCATCAGCCCCATCTACGGAGCGCTGCGGACAGAGCTTTTAGGGAATCGCTGGAGCAATTAGAGAATATTTTGCCTCCAGAACCTCAAACTGCTGAAGGTGACTGTCCCTCAAGAAGTCCATCTGACTCTAATTTGTGGGAAGAAGCAGGGGCTGATCTGGATGCCTTTTTGGAAAACACATATCTGCCACAAACCGACCTGTTGGATGAGGAGGGTGAATACACGAGTTGAAGGTTAACAAGTGACTAGTTATATCAATTAGCCTTAAGTCGGTATGCGAAATTCAACGTCAAGATGGCAAATCATTCGTACTGAAGAGGGAAGGGGGAGAGGGAATTGATGGTTTTTCCCAAATCTGAAAAGTATGCAATTTAAATGCACATCAGCTTATCCAGAACAACCTTTAATTCTTCTGTTGGCGTTGACGTTGGGCTTCATATAGCATCAAAGCCGCAGCGATCGCCACATTTAAGGACTCGACTCCTGGCATGAGGGGAATTTTCACCTGTTGATCCGCTTGGATGGCTAAGTCCGTTCTCAGTCCAGCCGCCTCATTCCCGAGCAGAATGAGGGTGGGACGACATAAATCGATGTCCCAGTAGTTCAAAGTGGCATCTGGAAGCGTGGCGACGACTTGTATGCCTTGAGCCTGACATTGGTTAACAACCGATTGTAAATCAGGGCTGACGGTTACAGGGAGCCGGAACCACTGACCCGCTGAAGAACGCAGCACCTTTGGGTTATCAATGTCCACACTGTCCGTACTCAACCACAAGCACTCGGCACCCGCTGCTGCCGCTGTGCGAATGATCGTACCCAAATTCCCTGGATCTTGTATTGTCTCTAAAGCCAGACCGATACCCGTCAGGGTAGGCACTCCTGGAGAAAGTACGGTGTCAGGGATGAATCGACGCTGTGCCGTTGCCACAACCCCA
>DATNQL010000053.1:0-5555 GCA_036704025.1 Stenomitos sp. | reverse complement strand
GCCAAAATTGGCTTTAAGTCGGAAACTTCCACACTGGCAGTCGCCGCCCACCGTTCTAATGAGGGACGGTGACCTAGTTGAGACACGAGGCGATCGTGAGTCTCAATTAGATGGACATAGCGCTCAATTACGGTATCCGATGTCTTGGCAAACTCAGCTCGCAAGTCCAGCAGCCGCATGTAGCGCTGAACTTTCTGGGCTTCCGAGACTTCCTCATCTCGCCTGAGTAAACGAACTCGACCAATTTCCTGAAGGTATAACCGAACCAGATCGGTAGTACGGCGGTTGGTAGTTTTGGAGAAGCTGGCTGCTTCTGCGCCATCACTCTCCAGGTCAACCAAATCATCTTCTACCGATAGTTCTAGATCTTCGCTTGTACCGTTGGACTCAAAGCCGTAGGGAAACAGCTCTTGGTCGAATTCTGTGTCGGCATAGAAAGGAGTGGCTGGCATAATAATCTCTTAATTACGACCGATGACCGCACCATCATGAAATGTGCGTCACAACTTATTACTAGAGTTCCCACCCTTGATGACCGGAGAACAGCGCTTATATTTTGTTTACCAACAAGGATGACGAGTTGGGGCTAGCATTCCTTGCCGATAACTAGTGCTGACGTATCGCTTCAGTCTCAACTGCCGCATCAACATGGGCATTTCGCCTAAAATCTGTCTTTGGGTAGAGTGACTGGGCTTCTCTGTCTCTTAGCTCTAGTATAAGCGTCTCACTATTGTTGGAATAGTGACCTTGGTCAAAGGCTATGTTAATCTTCATCACCAGTCGGGTAGATTCCTGAAAGATTTCAAAATCTTAAGGAAAAAGTTTGGAGAAAAACCGCCCTTATCTTTCTGTTGCTCACTCTGGCTTAGTGTCTCGCAGCATTAATGCCTCAACAGCCGCTTGCGGGGTAATCTCACTTTTGAGTAAGCGATAGACCTGATAGGTAATGGGCACGGAAATGTTTTGCCGATTGGCTCGCTCCAGCAGCACTGGAGTCGTGTTTACCCCTTCTGCTGTGCCTTCCAGTCGCGCCAAAATTTCTGAGAGTGTCTTACCTTGAGCCAGTTGATAACCGACTTGATAATTGCGACTGAGTTCGCTGTTGCAGGTTGCCAGTAAGTCTCCCAGCCCGGACAGCCCATAGAAGGTTTCCGCCTGAGCGCCCCAATCGGTCGCAACCCGGATAATTTCAGCGAGTCCACGCGTCAGGAGAGCGGCTTTGGCATTGGTGCCTAACTCTAAGCCGTCACAGGCACCGGATGCGATCGCCATAACATTTTTTAACGTACCGCCCAGTTCCACACCAAGGGGGTCAGGATTGGTATAAACCCGAAATTTGGGCGAAAAAAAGGCTTGCTGCACAAACTCAGCCGCCTGGGTGTTGGTACTGGCAACAACTGTAGCCGCCGGGAGTCCCTGTTGAATTTCTTTCGAGAGATTGGGACCGGAGAGTACCACCACTGGATTGGTGGGAAATGCCTCTTGCCAGATTTGCGAGGGAGTACGGGTTGTGGCAGGATCTAAGCCTTTTGTCGCCGTGATGAAGATTTGTTCAGGAGTAATGGCTGATATTTTCTGTAGTTTTGTTGCTACAGTATTAACACCTGACATAGAGACGGCTGACAAAATAATACTGGCACCCTGTAAGATATCCTCTAAGCGTTCTGGGCTACTACGCGACCACAAACGGATTTCATGACCGTTCTGAGACGCGAGGTAACTGAGGGCAGTCCCCCAAACACCGGCTCCGATGATGGCTATTTTAGTCATTAGTCCTTCGTCTGTGGTTATTGAGCGCTATCATCACTCTGCCTTAACGGGGATAACGCTGCATTAATTCCCTGACTTGCTCGGCGTGATAAGAACTGCGGGTAAGGGGAGAGGAGACAACTTGCAAAAAGCCCAACGATTCACCATACTCTCTCCAAGCATCAAACTGAGCGGGTGTGATGAAATCAGCCACGTTTAAGTGCTTTTGGCTGGGCTGGAGATATTGCCCGATGGTGAGGATATCGCAGTGTACTGAACGCAAATCTTCCATGACTTGGCGGATTTCGTGATCGGTTTCTCCCAATCCTGCCATTAAGCCCGATTTGGTATAAATCCCAGGCGCAACCTCATGGGTTCGCTGCAAAAGTTCGAGCGATCGCTGATAATTTCCTTGAGGACGTACTCGTCGATAAAGTCGAGGTATTGTTTCTGTATTATGGTTGAGTACCTCTGGCTTAGCTTGGCAAATGGTTTCTAAGGCATCCCAATTGCCACAAAGATCGGGAATTAAAACCTCAATTGTGGTTTGAGGTGAAACAGCACGAATGCCTTCAATACATTGTACAAACTGGGAAATTCCACCATCGGGTAAGTCATCTCGATTGACAGAGGTGATGACGACATGGTTTAATCCCATACGCCTTACAGCTTCTGCCAAACGGGTTGGTTCCGTCGGGTCAAGGGCTTTAGGCTTTTTTTCAAAATCAATATCACAGTAGGGACAGGCACGAGTACAAGCCGGCCCCATAATCAAGAAGGTGGCAGTGCCCGCATTGAAGCATTCCCCGATGTTCGGACAAGAGGCTTCCTCACAAACCGTATTTAGGGCTAAATCACGTAAAATGTCTTTAACATTACCGACACGTTGCCACTGAGGCGCTTTGACACGCAACCATTCTGGTTTAACAACCACTCCCAGCCCAGCTCCCACTGAAGTTACAGTGATTATCCTAGCAAGCTGACGGCTGATTGCCGATACAATGTGATACCATAGACGAGTTACGGCTATAACTTATCGGGATGTAGCGCAGCTTGGTAGCGCACTTCGTTCGGGACGAAGGGGTCGCAGGTTCAAATCCTGTCATCCCGATCATAACAGTGAATCAACAAAAGGCTTCTAGCATTCAGTTGCTAAGAGGTTTTTTTTTGGGTCTGTGTCTTTGGAGAGTTTAATGTCTTAACTCATTTGTATAGTATCTTGGGCTGAACCAAGTTCAACTGGGGTCAATGACTGAAACCGTTGCCGAACATCACAATGATTTACTCAATGATCAGCCGCCTGGTGTAACCGTATGGTTTACGGGCTTAAGTGGTGCGGGGAAGACAACTATTAGTCGCGCTGTGGGCAATCGACTCAAATCTTATGGGCAAAAGCTGGAAATTTTAGATGGCGATATTGTACGTCTGAACTTATGCAAGGGTTTAGGATTTAGCAAAGAAGACCGGGACGAAAACATTCGTCGTGTTGGTTTTGTAGCCGGTCTATTGACTCGCCACCAAGTTACCGTATTAGTCTCAGCTATATCCCCCTATCGAGAAATTCGGCAAGAAGTGCGCGAACGAATTGGCAATTTTGTGGAAGTATATGTGAATGCACCCCTTCAGGTATGTGAACAACGGGATGTGAAAGGGTTATATAAAAAGGCTCGTGCTGGCGAAATTAAAAACTTTACCGGGATTGATGATCCCTATGAACCCCCCCTCAATCCGGAGGTGGAATGTAGGACTGATTTGGAAACTATAGAAGAGAGCGTATCTAAGGTTTTCGCGAAGTTACAGGAATTAGGTTATGTGAATTTTAAATAAATTATAACAATGCATATGTGATAACTAATTTACATTTGGGATATCTCTAAACCTGGTTATGACACTTGGTCAACTAACACATCTTTTAGAGCTGCATTTGCAGTTACACAAAGGAATCAATTAATTTTTTTTGTGCCAGTTGAGGTTCTGAATCTTAATCCTTCGCTGCTTTTGGAATGGTTTTTAACCTGAGTGAAGAAGGAATTAAGAGATTCAGAAGGGATAGCGGCATGAATATAAAAAAACTGACTTTATTAGTAATAGTAATGAGCATTTCTGCTATCGTCGGGACACCATCTTCCCTGAAAGCAGAACCTCTTGGCAACCATACACCCGAAATTGGTGAGCAACAAGCAACTAATTTTATCCCCAATCATCATTTGATGCAGTTGGTCAAAGGTAGTGGGCCTGAAGTATTTTTGATTCAGGACGGAGAACGGAGATGGATTACAGATTCAAAAACTTTCGATGCTTATGGGTTTAACTATAGTGAGGTGAAGGAGATATTTGATGAAGAACTCAACAGCTATCCTGAAGGAACACCTATTACTCAGAATGGAACTCTTTTAAAGGGCAAAAATTCTGGAGACATTTACATCATAATTAACGGAAATCGCAGGTTAATGAGTGCTAGAGTTGCGGAGAAATACCGGGTTCAAAGTGAAGACATTCATTGTGTTACAGATAGCTATTTACTCTCTATTCCGGAGGAATTCACTTGGCGCTAGCGACCCAAGACTATTAAAACACCCAGTCCATTGACCGGGTGTTAGTAAAAATTTGATTTTTGGAATTTAAACTCAGTGGCTTCTAATCAATAGCATCTTCCAGAGCCTGCTGAGTTCTGCCAATATCTCTGTTGACTTTGCCCTTAACTTTATCAGCTGTAGTTTGAGCGGCATCCTGGATTTTATCACCGATATTTTTGCCAGCCGTGGCGGCATTGTCCATTGCCTGCCGCGTATCTCTCAGGCTATTATTAGCCTTAGCTTGGGCTTCCTCAAATTCGATGTTTGCAGTCTCTTTGCCCGCTTTTTTGACATAACCAGGAGCTTTCTGGGCATTTTCCTTGATGTTTTGAACACCTTTTTGAGTGCCTTTGGAGGCACCTTCTGCAAGCTCTTCAGCCGACTCGCCGATATCTTCACCAATCCGCCGTACTCTTTCGCCTATAGGAGTACCACTCCGGTAGTTCTCCACATATTGCTCACGACTATCAACGCTCTTTTCATTGATGTTTCGTTGGGCATTTTCAATCAGAGCTTTAGCCTTGGCTTTTGCTTCGCTGGTATCTCTTCTAGGATCGACATCTTCATAGTCATTCATCCCACCTTTGTAGGTGTTAGTGATGGCACGACCAGGAACTTCTTCTCTCACGTTATCGGCTGTCTTCGCTAACACCTTAGTGCTACCACAAGCGGTGCTAACAAATAGTAGAACTCCTGCCAAAAAGACCGTTAATATTCGATCAATGCGGATGCTTTTTAACCAAGTTATGACCTTTTTCATTTTTTCCTCCGATGAATTTTGCTTAAAGGATGAACAGATTGGTGCTTTCAAACGGGAATCAATGATTGGAGCTTGTTCAAACACAATGTTTAAATGGATCTCCACCCTGAATTAAGAGACTCATGACCGTAGGAAGCTGGTAATTGAGTTAACGCTAATTTTTAAAAATTAGCTTTGGTCGTTTTGGGAGCCGCTATCTCTTTCTGAGCAGATTCTTTCGCACCCTCGCGAATAAAATCTGAAGCTTCACCAAAGGTTTCTTTAACGGCGCTTAATCGATCTTTAACGCGATCGCCGACGTTGGACTCGCGCTGAATTTGCCCACCCGGTTCAGGCGCTTCAAAATCTTGCAGGTCTATCTGCCGGAGTGGTTTTTGTTCATCGGCGGGTGACCCTTGCATTGCAGCTCCGCCGGGATATTGTGCTTTATTACTGACAGCAATCAACCGATTGGAGATGATTTCTACATC
>DATNQL010000052.1:0-8409 GCA_036704025.1 Stenomitos sp. | reverse complement strand
AGGGGTTTCAACTAGCTTACTATCCCTTCATTCCCCTGTTAGGAGAATTGGGTTTTGTGGGGCTACGAGGGACAGGGTTTGTGGTCACTTTTTTCGCCTTAGCTACTGTGAATTACAACCAAATTCCACTTTTAATCAGTGTTTTTAGCTTGGCATGGGTGTTAGGTTTAGTGATTCCTACCCCAGGCGGTTTAGGAGTATTCGAGACAACCATACTGGGACTTTTGAATCCTTATTTTCCGACAGGAATCATTCTCAGTGTTGTTGCCTTGTTTCGCTTAGTGAGCATTTTGGCGGAAGTTGTGGGTGCCGGTGGGGGGGTTTTGAGCGATCGCTTATGACATATAGCAAAAGGCACAAGGCAGAAGGTTTTTTACTGATAAGTGGTCGTTTTAGCCGTTCAATCTGTCCTAATCTTTATGGCGACAGCTATATAGTTAGTCTAAATGAATTGTGAAACCTAGTGATCGCTTTTGGTAATGGGTAATAGGTCATGGGAAAGAAGTTCTAATTGCCAATTACCCATTACCCATTACCCATTACCCATTACCGTCCTTTAGAGTTTTCACGAATGATTTAGACTGGCTATATATTGCCTAAAATAGGGGGTTGCATGTTTTTTGTGCATCCTGAGTTGCCGTTGAACAAATCTCTCGGTTGATTAGCATTAGAGCTGTTCTAAAGAGGAATGAGGCAATATCTTTTCGATAGATATTTCTCCGTGAGCGGATTCTAAAGTCGTGCAATCTCGCCGTTGAGAAAAAACACGGTAAGTATCAAGCTGTGCTTCAGACTCATCTTTTGAGCCTCTTGGTTCCATTTTGATCAAATTGTATTGAACATTATCTGCATGAATGGCAAATGTTATGCTGAAAACCTCAAAAAAATTAACGACCCATTGACATTCATTTTCTGGAGAATCCACATAATATTGAATTAATTTAGCAATACAGTTTTCCAAATGAGTTCGAGAACTGGGACATATTAGAATAATTTTCAGGAGAACAATGACTAGAGTGAGCGGATGTCCTTGAGATAGTAGCAAAACAAACAACCCAGAAGGATTTTGTTGATCTTCTGTTGTCAAATATTCAATGACTCGGTTACTGGTTCTTAAGAGCAATGCTTCATTCACTCGCTCTTCATGATATTTTTCATAAAGAGTGTCTAACTTCCTGGATAATTGTTGATTAAATACTTCTACGAAATCTTTATTAGCCACAGAAAATATTAAGTATTTCTGCAAAGAGTATTTAAATTTCCTGTAATTCAGTTCCTGGGTTTGCTTAATAAAAATGTTTGCTAAATTCTCATAACTAAAGGTTCCTCGTTTTGCCACAATCATTTTGATAAAACGAATCACCTCATCGCCCAACGCTGTCGGGTTTTGAGGTATTTTATCTTTAGGTAAGGGCGCTTCAGAACGCGCTGTATACATTGCCAAATCAAACTTAAACTTGTCTTTCAGCTTTTTAGAAAGAGTTCTTGCCGCCTCTCGCTGTTCGACAGGATTATCGAGGTTAGTATACTGAGGAACTAAGAGATATGAGGTATAACGACTACTCCAGTGTGCTTTTTCTGAATATCCATATTTGGCAAGAAATAACTTAAGTTCGTAATAATCTTGGCTATCAATAAAATTGGTCAGCCATGCTCTTAAACGCTTCAGAGTAGGAGAAAGAGTTTTTTTGCTTACTTTAAATTCAGCCAAAAGCTCAACCAATTCTCTAATGGCGTTATAGTTTCTTGAAGTATCCCAGTTGTTAACGAGAATATAACAAGAGCGTTTTAAAGTATGGCAAAAGTCTTTTTCATTATTAGCTAAAAGAAGTTCCGTTAGGGCGCGGATTGCCTCTTGATTACATTCGGAAGTCTCATAATCAAAAAATAATTGTTTAAACTCCTCTAATACTTTGGCTGGTGGCTGTTGCCGAACCAGGTTCAATAAAAACTGATAAATTACTTCCTGAGTTTGCTGGGTCAATAACCCTAGTTTTTTAAAACTAATGCGGGACTCAGATGAATGCTCTTCGGATGATAGAATGTCCCTGACCATGAAAGTCCTTTATGACATTTTATGAATTCTTAGACTGAGACTTGATTCGGTTAATTTCTTGTTGAAGCTCTTCAATTTGACGCCGCAAAGTATCAGCCTCATTGTTGGACGCATTGGAGACAACATCAACAGCTCCTTCTTTCGTCACTCGTCGATAATGACCTTGGCGAATTTGGCTATATTCTTCTGAAATGGCCCACTCCCGTAAGTAGCGCACGCGATCAACCGGAAAGGGATGACTTAGCATTGAACCATGACCACCGTTATAGAGTAAAAATTTGTAGATTTGATTGAGACCATCCTGATCAAGTTCTTGATAGCTTTCAGACTGACGAATGAATTCATTGAGGCTACACTCGTGACCATACTGAGAACTTCCTCCTGCCACTTTCATCATCGTCTGCAACACGGTATTGAGATCATCTATAACCAGGAGTGCAGCTCTGTCAGCAGATAATTCCGCTTTACGACGCCATTCATAAAAGGCAAAAATTAACCCGCTGCTAATGAGATTACCGAAACCCAGGGTCACTTCACTCAGCATAGAAGCGGCGTTCAACGCCCAAATCCCCATTTGAATTAAAATAGTGTGACCACATTTAATATGGCCTAATTCATGAGCTAAAACAGTACGAATTTCGGCTTCATTCAACAAGTCCAACAAACCTGTGTTTACCACAACGTAAGGATGCTCTTGCCCTAAGGAATAGCTATTCACTTGACGGTTTTGTTCAACAAATAAGGTCGGCTCTGGATGTATGTCTAAATCCTGAACACATTCTCGAAATAAGCGATAAAGCGTGGAATACTGACGAGGTCCAACCTGGATGCTGTTGCCCATCAGATAAACTAACTGAGGTCGCTCGTAGAGAAATTCCACAAACTTCCGAGCCACCAGGTCAAATCCTGGTACGCTGCGTAAGGCTTGCTCAGCTTGTTGATCAAGGGGGTGTTTGAAGGCTTCGCTGGAAATACCAGGGTAGGTCGGCATAGGAGACCGTGTGTAGGAGTAATTAGGGATGAGGCTATACTAGAGCTTTACTTATCATAAGCCTCTCCACTAATTGTATTCATCTCTTCCGGCCTTCAGGAAGTGGCGGTAGGTTCCAGAACGAAGACAACAAACAGAATCTGTCAGACAAAATGCTCAAGAGGCTTGATACAACAAGACCCATTGAGCATCGACTCCGCTAGGCAGTCAGTCAAGTCATTCGTAAAGTGCCACTCGATAGCCTTAAGGATGAAAAAAATATTAATACAAGCTCAGTTTTGTTAAAAATAAAAATAAGAATTTTTCTATATTCAAGCCTCTTCACAAACCGCAGCCTTAGGCGAGGAGGCAAGATAATTTTATCCTTCATCCTTCTATAGACTGTGGCGGTGTTACCGATGAAGGTTGAGCAATATTGAGTTGTCCCTTAAACTTTTGTAACTCATAAACTTTAACTCCAATTTGATACTCATACTGACTTAATAATCGTCCATAAATATATCCCGCTTTTCCATCTAAAAAGCCGAGTTGAATAATATAAAATAAAATAAACCGCAGCGTGGGTTTAAACGGTAGCCTTACCCATAATTTCTTTAAGAATCGCTTACGTTGCACGGCATTTCCCAAAAGACTGGCACCAATGGTACCAGATTCATCTTGACTATTCAGCAGATTGAGATAAACACGAGCTTCCCAGTTTGAGTAGCGGTTATGCCGTTCTAGCCAATGATAAATATCCCGAAAATCGATATGTAGCATATCATTGTTCAAGTAACCCGAAGACCCATCTAAAATCACATGTTCGTGAACTTCATTGTCACCCGTATTGCGAATTTCTTCGGTTTTGAGATTTTCATAGCGGCCTTTTTGGTGTTTAAACAAGCGTAAATTCCAGTCGGGATATCTACCGCCATGACGAATCCAGGTGCCGAGGAAGAAGACTTTGCGATTGAGGTAGTAGCCGTCATAATCGGGATTTTGAATAGCCGCTTCAATCTCCTCCCAAAGTTCTGGAGGGATGCGCTCGTCACAATCAACAATCAGTACCCATTCATGGCGAAAAGGCAGATTTTCTAAACTCCAGTTTTTCTTTTTAGGCCAGCGACCATCAAAGTGAAACTGTACCACAGTAGCGCCGTATTGTTCGGCAATTTCAACCGAGCGATCGCTACTTTGGGAATCGACCACAAAGACTTCATCCGCACGGCTTAAACTCTCTAAACAAGCGGGTAAGTTCGCTTCTTCATTTTTGGCGGGAATGAGTACAGAAACAGGTATTTTGGAAGTGGCAAATGCCATAGCTAAAAATATAAATTTTGTATCGGTTCCTTAATCCTTACTGAGATGACCGTGCATGACCACTAAGGTTTCCGACAATTGGCTGAGGCGAGTTTCCAATTCTTCTTTACGGCTGATTAGCTGCTTAATCTTCTGATACCGAGCGATCGCTACACTCACACTCGGAACCTGATCGGGTGGACAGGGGCGCGACCAAAACTGACCATCCCCATCGAGTCCACATAGGCGATACCCAGTACGAGGCGTTTCATACGTTACGTTGTCATCCGGTTGATTGACCACTTCTGCCACGTAATCCATGAGGCGATCGCCTTGTGCTAATCGTACTGCTCCTGCCCCCTCTTGGGCTTCGCGGGGATGAGACTCTAACCAGCCATCAATAATTGGCCCTTCCATATAAAGGTCTTGAATGTTCCGCACGGCGGTTTGCAGTTCGGTTTGCCAACGAGCAACAATATCTTGAATCTCTTTGAGCAACGTCATTGCCAAGGCTGGGTTAGCCGCATGACGATGCTCACTGATTTTAGCGGGTTTCAGTTTGGGCAGCGTTGGCGTCTTAATCGAGTTCTTGCGGGCTGGGAAAGGCTGTACAGACAACGAAAATGAAGGGTCACGCTTGTCTGAATGGCGGTCATTCCCTTCTCCCAGGTGATCGGTTTGGTGTCCCACAGTAGCGGATGTCTTCGGGCTGTCACTCGGTCGGGGTGGCGTCAATTGATTTAAAGCTGTCTCGATCCGTTGCAGTTCTGGTTTCATGGTTATTTCTTACCACTGTGTTCAAATCACCAACTCCTTCATCTCAGCATAGCCCCCTGGCTGGAGGCCAGCGCACCAATCAATCTTGAGAGTTGCAATTTTTTCATTTTGAGGTCATTTTAACTGCATTGAACCTGCCAAAGGGAGAGGGGACGGTTTACTCTTACAGCCATCTCCCATTTTCAATGAACAACAAGACGATAGAACGAAGCCACTAAACAACTTGATATGACAATTCATACCCGCCAGATCATTTTAGTAACAGGGCCAGCACGATCAGGTAAAAGTGAGTGGGCAGAAGACTTGGCAAGACAGACTGATCAACCCGTCATCTATGTAGCAACAGCGATCGCTCTCCCCGAGGATAGAGAATGGCTGGCGCGGATTGAAAAGCATCAGCAGCGACGCCCAGTGGAGTGGACAACACACTTGGTACCTGTGGAGTTGGCGGCAACGATACGAGACTATTCGGATAGTGGTTGCTGTCTTTTGGTCGATTCTCTAGGAACTTGGGTGGCTAATTTGTTAGAACAGGATGAGGCTGATTGGGAAAAAACGTTACAAGATTTATTGAAAAGTCTGCTACAAACTGCCGGTTGTGTAATTTTTGTAGCAGAGGAGACGGGGTGGGGGGTGGTGCCCGCCTATCCGATTGGCAGATTATTTCGCGATCGCCTCGGAGGATTAGTCCGTAAGATAGGTATTATTTCTAACACCGTATACTTAGTGGCTGGAGGTCATGCTCTCAATCTTACGGCCTTGGGATCACCCCTCCAACAGTAGATTCAAAATTCAATTCGGTCGTTACTATGAATGTATCAGAGCAAACTAGGGATTAGGGAATGTTCTCAACATCCAAAATCCCTCACGGAGCGTACAATACCATTCATGGCATCGGAACAACAAGTAAAACGCTATCTAGCCTATTGGTTTCAGTTAGGCAAAAAAGTTGTCATTCACAACGGTGACTCAGCCGTGTTGCCACAATCTGTGATTGCCGGCGACCGATACAGTGATGAGTTTGAGAAAATTTGGCAATTAATTCTCTCACCAGAGAGTGGTGATTGCTACCTGGAAGCCACCCACCAAACGATTGCTGAGCTGTTAACACCCAAGTGGGAAATAGAACCTTGTGTTCGTTGTGAGATGCCTGTACCCCTGATCAAAATTGGGCTACCACCAGAACTGTGCCCGTGCAACGATATACCCACATGGCCGAATACAGAAATACCGACACCGCGAGAGCCAATTAGTAATCAGACACAGTTGCGAGAGATTCGCGATCGCTTAAACCAGTCGAAGCGTAAGGGAGAGTTACAAGACGATGGATCAACTCATCCAGCTCCTGAATTACCGATACCTCGAAGCATAGGTAGGAGTCAAGGGCGTCTTAGTAAGATTCGCGATCGCTTAAACCAAGCCAACAGTAATTAAAGCTGATGATGTCTGTGCCTTTCTAAACTCAAACTAAGCGTTCGTCTGGATCACTTCTTGGAAGAGACGCCGAGGCACATCGTAGCTCAAGAAATCATAAGCTAACTTGGTCTTGGGGAAAATTGCCCGTGCTTCCTCCAGTAGGTCATCCAACATGATCGCATTTCCCGGAGCATAGCGAGGACTGAAATGAGTCATAATTAACTGCTTAACCCCAGCCAAATGAGCCACTTGTGCCGCCATCGTTGAGGTAGAATGCAAGCGTTCAAAGGCTAACTGAGCATCTTGATGGGCAAACGTCGCTTCGTGAATTAAAACATCCGCATCCTTTGCCAGTTCTACAGCGTTGTCACAGTAAACTGTATCAGTGCAATAAACCACTTTACGACCCATTTCAGGCTCCCCACACAGCTCAGCACCGTGAATCTGACGACCATCCGGCAGCGTTACGGTTTCCCCTCGCTTGAGCAGGCCATAGATCGGGCCAGCCGGAATGCCCAAGGCTGTGGCTTTTTCCACATCAAAACGCCCTGGTCGGTCTTTTTCCTCCACCCGGTAGCCGAACGCTGGAACCCGATGCTTGAGCATCCGGCAACTCACAATAAATTCCTCATCTTCGTAGATGACTCCAGGTTGTACGGCATGAAGTTGCACGGGGTAGGAGAAATTCGTCTGAGAATACCGTTTACTGGCACGCAGGTAGTCATCTAAATCCGCCGGACCATAGATATCCATCCGCTCAGTACTGCCAGCCAAACCACAGCTTGCCAAAAGCCCCATTAAGCCATAGATATGGTCACCATGCATATGGGTGACAAAAATACGCCTAATCTGGCTGCTTTTGAGTTCACTGCGTAGCAGTTGATGCTGAGTCCCTTCGCCACAGTCAAACAGCCAGACTTCTGCGCGTTGGGGTAGACGTAGGGCAACGCTAGACACATTCCGCGAACGTGTCGGGACTCCAGAGCTTGTTCCTAAAAAAGTAATTTGCACAGGCTTAGCTTTCTACCCCACTCCCATCCAGGGAATTACATCTCATCCCTATAGTACACAAGCTCCAGGCTCTCATCGTTTTCTTACACAAGTGAGAAACATAGATTTTTTCGAGCGGATTATAAACAGAAATCGTAGGGATTGACTAGCCGATCCTCAGTAAACATGTTAGATGTAGGCGAAGAAATATAACGATTGGAGTATGACTCTGGACAGAGAAAATGGGGACTTTCAACGGAATCCGAAGACCTATCCATGGGAGATTTTTCCTCAAGCCTTGGGAACCCTTCAATCTACCCTATGTCTTGAGTGAGAGTACCCTTAATCCTGAAGACGAGAATATTTATCGCGAGAGGAAGTTTTAAAAGATGGTCTTTAGACGTTTATCCGTCTCTGTTTTATCTGTGTTCCAGCCCATCGGTTTGTTGGGTGGGCGTCGCTGGTGGCTTTCTTTGTCCTTCTGGATGATTTTAGTAGCTCCAGTTCAAGCACTAGAATTGCGAGTCGCGATTGAAGACGGTGTTAGCCAGGTGCAAGTTGGAAGTTCGACTAAAGCGCTGGTTCGTGATGCCGCAGGTCAGGAAGTTGGGGAACTAACGGCGATGAACGGCTACAAAGCCCAAGGTGGAGGTGGTAGCATCGCTCTCGCTCAGTGGCGATCGCCCTTGTTGTGGATTGAACCAACGGGTGATGGTTATGTTTGGATTGGCAAACGCTGGTATCGGGGACGGACTCAACTGGTTCCGACTCCTAAAGGGCTGACGGCAGTTAATCATGTGGATTTAGAGCAATATCTCTACAGCGTCCTGGGTGCTGAAATGAGTGCGAGTTGGCCCCTAGAAGCCCTAAAAGCGCAAGCTGTTGCAGCTCGTTCTTATGC
>DATNQL010000051.1:0-1888 GCA_036704025.1 Stenomitos sp. | reverse complement strand
CCGATACCCCTAAAATCGCTTCAGCTTCTTTAGGCGTTCGCCACGGACTGAGCAACCCAGCCCTATGAAGAATATCGCGCATCTCTTGAAGCTGGCAAGAGAGATAGGCAACTGATTCTGTTAGCTGCTTGATTTGCTGTTGCTCAGTCATTATGTCCATGCGCCTCCGCAAATCTGAAAGCCCCATGAGGGGACTCTGCATAAAACTTTTTGCCGTGGGAGTTTGTAATAACAAAACTGCCATTTTTGTAGTTAACAGAACACCCACAACGCTTGGCTTTTTGACGAACTTTCTTCCAGCGTCGTTCGGGTGTGGTTAGGTTAAATTTCCGCTTCATACAGCAACCTCCTGCAATGGTTGACATTGGTGAGCGTAGAGATGCTCAACCGATCCATCTGTGCAATGCACCTGTAACTCCCAGAGTCCAGAAATACTCCGATCGCTTGTTACCTTCTGGATAGTTCCTATCTTTCCATCCAGAGGAATTGCAACCTTTAATTGAGGCTTTGGCTCCCAATCAATTGAGTAGTAGTGATTGACAGAGGAAGCTGTTTCAATTGGTGGCTTTTCCTCAGTTTCCTCTTCCCTTTCCTCTGACTCTTCCGGGTCTGGTTCACTACTGCCAACGTTCTCAAAGTCAATTGAGTTATGCACAGGAAGGGAGAAAATGGTAGGCAGATATTCATCCTTGAGATAAAAGAAGCAAATTACCCATCGGTCCTCAGTTACGGTTTCAATGCCATGAGGTTGCTTGTTGTCAAACTGAATGCAGTCGCCTTCAGCCAGAGGGTAGCGCGTTACCTTATTTGCGTCCTGCGACTCACTGATAAAAAAGGTGGCATTGCCGATCGCATTCACCGACGCAGCCTTACCCTGTGCCTTACCAAAAGTGGCGTAAGCAGGTGCATCCCGATGAGCCTTAATCTGGGTGCCAGCCGGATACCAAAGTAGCAACCCCTGATGGAATCCTGGTAGTAACCGATCGCCCAGTACTTCAATGCGATCGGTAACAGCAGCAATTTTCTTGCTCACAGGCACTGCTGGTTTAGGATTTTTGCCCAAACCAACAACCGTGCGGATCGGCATCTCCAATCGACCTTGAGCGTAGCCACTTACGCTAGGTTTCATCAGCCCTTTGATCGATAAACACCAATCCTGTAATTCCTGTAGCGCCTGACCTTCAATGCGTCCCAACCTCTTGAAAGTTGGGACAACCTCAATAGCTTCAGCCTGTTTCTTCTTAGTTGGCATCGCTACCCCCTACCAGTGATTGCATAACCGCCAGTCCCAATAGGTAAGGGACACCATTGCCGATCGCTTTCCATTTGTCAACCGACTTGATGCCCTCCGGCCACTGACAACAGTGAATACCACAGCCGTACATTTGTAGGAGCCAGCCAGCCTCAGGGGTTAGCAGTCTCACTTCTGCAAGATTCAGATCGATGACACGAGGGGGACGCTTGGAGGCAGAAGCGCAAAGTTTCACACTTTGCGCTTCTGCCTCGACCGTTGTGACATCGCTGCCATAACCATTTGTGGTGCCATTTACTAACAGCAGCTTTGGGGTGTGAGCTTCACAGCCATAATTGACGAGGGTAAATGAGCGGTCATTAGGTGTCTTCACTGTCGGACCCTGACCGTCGTTGCGACTATTTTTGCCGTCTATCAGTAAAACCTTTGGTGCGTTGGACTCGGGGCGATTCCAGCAACGCATTGTGAAACTGGGTGAATCGGATTCAAGAATAGTTGCAGCATCAGTATCTAGCCCCCTCGTATCACAGGCGTTGACAAGCGCAACCTCTCCCAACAACCGCTTTTGAACCAGCTTCTTTGCCAACCAATCGGGCAGTTTAGTCAATGGCAAATTGGGAATTAAGTGAAATATCA
>DATNQL010000050.1:0-2487 GCA_036704025.1 Stenomitos sp. | reverse complement strand
ATCCTTGGGCGCGAAGTTCTTCTAGAACCAATCCCGCCATGCCGTAAATCCCACAATCCCCAGAAGAGACAACGGCTACCGTTAAACCCCACTGGGCTAATTCAATCGCTCGTTCTGCCCGTTGCCGTTCTTGGGTAATCGGTAGCGCTTCTATAATCTGCCCTGGACGTAGCAAAGAGGCAATTAAATCAATATAGAGAGAGTAGCCAATCACAACATCTGCACGGGATATGGCCGTTTGAGCCGCAGGCGTGATCTGATCTAATTGTCCTGGCCCCGTACCCACGAGTAATAATTGACCAATACGCCCAGTATATTCTCGTTCCGATTGCGCGATCGCGACTGTCACCGCCCCCTGAGGATTTTGCCTGGGGGAGCGAAAGATTTGTTTAGGTACTAAAAGGGCAGAAGATTGGGCGGCAAAAATAGCGGCGGCTTCGGCGACGCTGGGGGTTCCCACTTCTTGATCCACAACCGCTGAGGGATTGGGCACGTTTACACCCCGCAGGATATCAGCGGGGAAGATGCATAAAGGCCAATGGCGATCGCGGCATAATTCGATTAATCCCACTTCATCGGCTTTAAGATCGATGGTGCCAATTCCGGCGATCGCACCCTCTGCTAAGTGATGTTGCTGACAAACTTGCTCAATTGCCGTTTCAATCAACTCTCTCGAAGTCCCGCGTTCGCAACCAATTCCCACCCACAACACCCGTGGATGCCATTGGACTTCTGGGAAATCCGATTCGGGTGAAAATCGCCTTTGTGTTGAGCTAATCCAAATCCTCGCGTTGGAAATCAAATTAGACTTTTGGCTCTCCCCCTGATTCAGAAGGGGTAAGGATGGGGTTGTGGGAGATTCAGGAAATCCAAATTGAAATGGATTTCCTATAGGAAGATGATGTTGCCACAGCGTTGAGCCTGCTTCTTGAATTACCTGGACGGATTCACCTCGCGCTACTGCGGCACTAACGCCTGTCCAATCTCCCTCGCCGCGTTGCCAACCGAAGGGAACGCCCAATATATCCACTCCCGGCAAGCCTAACCCAGCAGACGCGCCCGTTAAAACTGGGGTTGCTCCCAGTTGGAGCGCAATCATTCTTGCCAATTGGTCTGCTTTACCTTGGTGTCCACTACATAAACTGATGACAAATTGCCCCTGTTCATCAACGACAACAACGGCGGGATCGCGGGATTTATCCTCTAAAAGGGGAGCAATCAACCGCACTACGGCTCCCGTGGCTAAGCAAAATACAAAGGCACGATGGTGCTGCCATAAGGTGGCGAGGTGGTCTTTGAGAGAACCTGTATAGACTTGAGCCTGTTCAATGTTCAGTGACTCTGGCACCCAAAGCGTTGCACCACTAGTTTGACACAGAGGTTGCAATTGTTGAGCACCAGTAGGGGTAGTTGCGACAAAGGCTAGGGGTTGAAAATCTTGGAAAAGCAACACAAAAAATTAATTCGAGCCAGGAATTTCACAAACGCCAATTTTAGCTTTAAATAAGTTAATTTCCTGGCACTACAAAAATTTCAGCTTAATCAATCGGTTCCCTCAGCAATCCTCACATTTGAGTTCACGCCTCTGAAACCAACTCTTGCCCAAGTTTGCTAATAGCCGCTTGATAAGGCTCAAACGTCAGAGTTGTGTCTCCACTCAATCCCCGTAAAGCATTGGCACGGCTTTCAAACAGTTGCTCTACTGCATCGATTACGGTTCCGATCGCTTTATGGTCACATTCCCTCAAAAATTCATCGGTGGAAAGCGTGCCGGCAAAGAACTCCTTGGCTCGTTGAATCAGGTGTCGCACGGAGGGAAACCCCATGGCGTTGACAATAAAGGTTGCAATTGGGGAATTTTTGAGGTCGTAAGAGGAGTCCTGATTTCGTCCCTTCCTTAACAGCTCTAACACCTCATGTTCTAGCGCCGTTTCTGGGGGGTGAACGCTGGGAATATCCGGCAAAAATTGTTCCAAGGAGGGGGTTTTGAGTCCTGGTGTGGGTAATTCGCCCATCATGGTGGAAAGGGGAATATCGCGATCGCGTCCTCCCAAGCGCCGGGAAAGCGCCTCAATAATTGCGATCGAGACAAGCTTACATCCTAAATAAAGCTTTGCTACCTCTAGATTTTTGCGAGTTTTCAATATCAGATCTTGATAAGTTGCATCATCTGGCTCTCCCATAAACCGCTGAAACACCCGTTCTGGAGATAGGAAATTCATGAATCCTTCCATATTTTGCAGCGATCGGCGATAGCCAGCCACCGTGTAGGAATTGGCATTAATTAGCTCATGATTCGTTTCGGGCAACAAATTCCAAGTATTATCTAAAAAATCTGCTGAATTGGGATAAGCAAAATTCTCCACATCCCTGTTGGAGAGTCGCACACAGCGTTTAACAATTTCAATAATTTGAGACTCACTCCACCCAAAGTTAAATTGATGATTCGCTGCGATTAATCGTTGGTACAACATCTCGCTAGGAGTT
>DATNQL010000049.1:0-12770 GCA_036704025.1 Stenomitos sp. | reverse complement strand
AGGTTGATTCTTAGTTCTTTAAAGATTTCTAAAACCGCAGTGGTCGGATCCGCTCCCGTTGGGCTGTACCAAGCGTATGACATTTGTCTCACTTCCATCCCTGTTATTTCAGTCAGTTGCTGTAAGTTCTCAAGAGTTTTTTTCACTTCGATTGTTCGTATTAAAAACTGCTTTTCACGAGTGAAATGTGTCCATAAATCTGTGATCGCATCGCTTGTTTCATCAATCTGATGAATGAAATTCACACCTGTTAAAGTTTTCCAATAATTAGAATTGAAGAAAATCCTTCTGTCTTTATTTGAAAATTTTTGCTTTCCACGGATCCAAAAGCGGGGATCGAGACTCAAGAACTTTTTCAAGAAATTTTCAAATTTAATCTGTATCAAAGGGCTGAGGAAGTTGTTCTCCTCAAGGATAGGGGAAATGTCATTATTTGCAGTGATTTCAACATCAGTAGCCCTCATACACCTTGCCACCAACAATTTCAGTACCTGTTCACGATGTGCCAGTGATAATGCTTTTTCCTCTGCATCCTGTGGTGGTGAAGGCTCGTTGATTTTGATTGTTTTAAATGCACTGTCATTTGCAATTGGATCGTCATTCGAAATTAATTTGAAATGATAGCTCTCGATATCCCTGAAGCCTCTGTGATAGTAGGTCTGGAGTATCGTGTTTGAAGAGCCATGCCCAAGTTTTCGGCTCAAGGCGAAAAGAGTTGTTTTGCCTCTACCCTTCGGAGTTGTTGTGGCGTATACATATTGAGTTTGATTACTGTTGACTTCATTTGCACCTAAAACTGCTGTAGCTAGTTGTGTTGCAAAGGTGTGTCGAAGGGAGTGTATGCTCAGGTCCTCTCGTTCCTCTTTAAGAACGCTTCTCAGGTGCGCTACGTTGTTTGATATTGTTTCTCGTTTAAATAAAAATCGCTCTTTTGATTCTGATTGTGACTTTTTTAATGTGATTAAAAGGTTGCGCTCTATTGACGAAAGTGGTGTGCAGGGGCTTACAGTTCTATTGCTATTACAAGTCTTTGTTCTCCAGTACCGATTGCTGCGAATCTCAATGCGTATTGTAGTGCTCAACATTTCTAGCGCATGTGTTCTGAGGTTTATAATCTCGCCGATGCGCATACCAAATTTGCGAGCAAGAATTAGGATTGCTGCGCAATCGGCGCTTGATTGATTCACTAGTTTATTAAGGCAGTTTTCATATTCGATATCTTTAATCACAGTTGAGCGGATTCGAATTGATGATTCCATCCGGGGTACATGCACGTTTGCGAGATCCGGATTAACGTTTAGGCTTGTGAAACTCTGAATCTGTCTTGCATCATCATCCCACCTCTCCACAACTTCAGCCCTCTCGCTCAGGTAAAGTTGGATTGTTTCCTCGATACATTCTAGATCCCCCGCTTTTAAGTCGCTTTCTATCGAGGTTGAAGTTATAAAATTTGAAATTCGCTGAAGGTAGTCTTCGATTGTGCTGTCGGCGAGCGTTTCACGTCTGTTGGTAGTTCTTTTGAGCACTGAAATTACGTAGTTGCGAAGATACGTTATTGCGCTATCCTCGTTATTTTTGAATTCGGGACATAGTGAATATCTTTCATCGCCGGTAGTCTTTTTAAAGTAGTTGATCTGCTTTATCAGCAGGTCAGTCATCGCTCCAGTTTCGATCTTCTTTCCGTGTAATTCAATTGTTGGCTCATCTAGATCTTTGGTCCTTGAACCATTCCTTGGTGTAGATGAGCCAATCAATGAACTTCTCGATTCGCTTCTGTTTTCAATTGCCGAGTACGCAATCGCCTGCAGAGCACCAGGCAATATCAGTTTTTGGTTTGTAGATTGTAGAAGACCGATGTACGCCAGCAATTCAAAAGACGTAAAGTTCTCTTTGAATCGAGTGCCGAAGATTGAGACGATATCGCGCTTTAATTTTTTTGAGATATCTTCTTTTCTTGCTTCTAATTTTATGGAGCCAAGTTTCTTATTCTTGTACCTTGTCAGTATTTCGCATGAGCTTTGTCGCATCCTGAGCCGTACTTGTTCGGCAATTTTGCCGGCTTCATCTCTTCGTATAGCTAGTTCAATCCATAGCACTGAATCAAATTGATAGTGTTCGACATCCATTGCCCAAACAATTCTGAGCAATTTCTCAGAGCTTAGCCCGTTGTTTAGAATCAGTGAAAGACAAAACAGGAACCTTACGTCTGTCGTTGAATGATAATTTCTGTGATGATGTACGAGTTGAATCAGTTCTTGTTGGGATCGATCGTAAGTTTTTAATAACTTTAAATCTTCTTGATCAAACCACGCTTTTTGAGCTGCATGTGTTTGATACTTGGAAAAGTCTTTGGCAAAATTATTTTTAAAAATGTAGTTGTAAACAACACCAATGATCTGTGCGTGATCGTCTGTGTTTTCAAGTTTGATACGGTTCCTTAATTCAGACCATTCAAATTTGGAGATTGGTTTTGTTGGTTTGTAGTTTTCAGATTTTAGATCAAGCTCCCTATGTCGTCGCTCGGATTCTTGCCTACGCATTTCCTTGCCATAAATTTCTGTTCTCGGCAGGCCTAGTGACAAGGAGTTAGATTTGAATTGTGGTGGTTCAAGTAGTTCAAAATCAAATCGTTTCATGGCAACTTCGGTTGCCTCGGCAAGGGTATGAAGATCGGAACCTAGATCACGTGCGCTAGTTGGTCCATGGGTTGGAAGTTGCTCATCCTGGTGCCCAAGCATGGCATCAATCAATTCACGATCATTGAGTTCTAAGTGATTTGATATTAGATGTCGCAATGAATTCGATGGTAGATCACCTACGTCAAGTATCTCAACAGCGTTTGCTCCGCGCAGAGGTGCCCAATTTTTATTGTCCCGATTGAGTTCGAAGTACAGAGGTAATGAGGTACTACCTACATCGAGGAGGATTAATTCATCTATAAATTGCTGCCATGTGGTTTTGTTTCTTCCCGTTATGGCTTCTTTGAGATTGGGTAGGGCGTTCTTAAGATGAGACTCGACAATCTGCCTACACGTTTTTGGAAGCATAATGACGCGAGCGGAATCACGTGTGAAAAGTGCCTTATCATTAATAATTAGAAGGCCGCGCTGCAGGTAATAGTCTGCTATTTCAGAAAACGCGGCATTGACAGGTCTTCCTCCACTTGCTAGCAGCAGTGCAAACTGCACATAGTGATTCCAAGCATTCCAAGCCGTGAAAGGGTCTGCTGAACTAATATCCCTTTTTAATTTATTGATCAACTTGCGGATTGAAATTCTAAGGCGATCTAATTTAAAAAAGAGCCTTGAACCTCCAACGTTTTCAGTGCCACAAATTCTTGAGTAGTAATTGCAATTACTGCTCAGTCTTGATCCGTGATTGGTAAACTGTAGTTCGGCAAGCGTTGGATTTCCTGATTCATAAGTCAGTAAGAGTCGACTTGAATGTCTTAGAGTGGCTGGTCTGCTAGGGCTAACAAGTTTGCTGAAAGCCATTAGATCTTCAGCTATTTGAGGATACAAACCAGGGTTGCTTGCTCCTAGGCTAAATGAATCTTGGACTTTTAGCATCTTGGTGGAACTGGATAGTTCCTGAGGTATCGTAATTACCTCAACTTCAGCGCAAGGGTAGATGAAATCGGAATCATATTTCACATTGTTTTGTGTCATCCGCACGCATGTGCGGTGTAGTTTTTCTTTAGTTGGATCTATCGACCAAGTTGGACCTGGTGTTTTTCTACAGGTAAGCGAAAGTACATCTAATGCGTCCCAACCTAGCTCGACACTTAGCCATATCGCGAGTCGCGATACCTCACGTTTCAGAGCATGAAGTTCGTTGTCAAATTTAGCTAGCTTTGCCTTAAGTTCGAGGACGAGGTATCGGTTGTCAAAAAATGGGTATTTGCATTCAAGTCGGTGAACTGAAAACTCAATTTCCCTTGCGATGAAGCCAATTTCATCTGACTTGGCGTCGGCAGGAGCATCTTGATCATCATCTTGATCTTGGCTAGGATCGCCGTGAGGGGTATGTTCGCCAGTTTCGGAGTGTCTCGGCGTCCAAGGGTCATTTTTTAGAAATGCGATAACTTGTTTTCGAGTTTCCGCTATCTTTGAGGCCTGTTCAACGGTTGCTACGGCAATAACTGGGTTTAGCCGGCCTAAACAAAGCGAATTTAATAAGTTTGCTAAGGTTTTTGCAGATTCTTTTTCGCCTGCATCCCCCTTTTCGTTTGCGAATTCACTTAAAAGTCCACTTACTTTTTGTGTCAGGAGAGTGAGGCTCGTCCTGTGATCCTCCGAGCTAAGTATGTTGACTATGTTTGGTCTTTGATCTCTGGCTTGCAAGGGTACGGCAAGCCTGATTAATTGTTCACAAACACCTTGGACATCTTCAGTAAGTATTACGGTACCTTGCGAATTCTTGAAAGCTGAGTAATTGGTTTTTAACACTGAAAGTACAAGTAGTTGCCATCTACTTCGTAAAACCGAGGGACTCGGTTGAGGGCACGCAATTAACTCGTAGAGTGGGCATTGATGGCGTTTGATTTCTAAGTTGGAGAGAAGGGATTTGTGCGACGCGGCATGGTTTACAGTTTCTGCCCCTGTTTCATATTCTACGATTGCTCTAAGTGCTAGCGAAAGTTTGTAAATACTCTCTGTGAAGTGGTCGTTTTTATCTATTGCGGCTATTGCTGTAAAAAATCGATCCGAAGTGAGGTGTCCCAAAACATCAAAAAACATCGAATTTGGATAAGGTGGCTCAATTATTCGGGGATGTCGAACGTAGCTTTGTTTTCGCTCGTTTAGGGCTTTCCAAACTCCTGGGTGAAGCATGACTACTTTTTGCAAATCCTCGATAAACACTGATAAGCTCGGTGCCTGCTCCCCGATGGAGCGAATCACAAAATCAGCTACATTTTCGTTAAATGAGAACTGTTTACTGCTCCATTTGGGTTTGTATCTTGCGGCAATATCCAAGGGTCGGTACTCGTCGTGGGGCATAAAATACGAATTCGTTTGTCTGCCCCATGATGCCTTAATTGTCGTTAATTGTCCGAACTGAATTTGATAGAAAGGCTGAGAAGCGGCATTTTTACGTTGAAGAACGCGTTTTAACCCATATTAATGGGTTGTGAAAGGAAACAATCTTCTAAGTTGGTAGAGCAATGGATTGTGATTCCATGGGTCGTGGGTTCGAGCCCCATACATCGCCCCAATAATATCAAGGACTTAGCGTGAGTGATCCGCTAGGTCCTTTTTGTTTTTTGCGATCTCATTCTCGACTTAGACACATTTTAATTGCTCGTAGGTTTCGCAAACTACCCTTGAGTCCCCAGCTTCGATCAAGAGGCTGTGACAAGCTTGTGACAAATTCTGTGACAAATTTTCTGTCACAGACAATTTATGAGTATCGACCTGTCTTTGGCACATTTCATTTGTCACATGTAGAGATATCAAACTTGGAGGCAGTGTTTAGCCACAAATAGCCTCTGCAAAAAAGCTTCCACTAATCGGCCGAAGCTGACGTTGAGGGCAGGGAGAGAGGGCGGCGTGTTTTCAACCGGAGCGGACTTTCAAATATTCCTCGAAAAACAACTGCCGTCGACCCATTTCTGACAGTCAATTGAATTGTGCGAGCGTCAGCGTCTCAGAGGGAGCTTCCATTCGATCCCATCTGATATTCACTGTGACATAGACCAAAGCAGACACCCCCAACATATGGGTCATTTCAGGAATAGACTCTAGTGCTGAGTAAGTCAACCGGTAGCACTTAGCACATCGACGACTAATTCGGTTAAGCTTTAGATGCATATGAAAGTATGGAGGGTAAAGTTTGGCAGCCAAGAAAAATGTATTTATCAGCCATGTCCACAAAGACGATCATGGACTCCAGAAGCTCAAAGACTTGTTGGCGCCGAAAGGGGTAGAAGTCCGGGATTCCTCCATCCACACAGGAAAGTTCAACAATGCCACTGAAGAGCACTACATCAAGACGCAGATCCTTGCGCCTGCCATAAATTGGGCTGGGGTGTTCATTTGCTACGTCTCACCCCAAACCAAGAACAGCGACTGGGTTAACTGGGAAATCGAATATGCAGCCAAACAGGGCAAGCGTATTGTTGGTATTTGGGAGCATGGCGAAAAAGAATGCGACCTGCCGGATGCGCTAAAAGAACATGCGGATGCCTTGGTTGGGTGGAACGGTGATTCAATCATTGACGCAATAAACGGGAAGGATTCGTGGGAAAAACCTGACGGTGGTGCCTGTGATGCGGTTCCACTAAAGCGGCATCCCTGCTGATGACACGCATTTACTCCTATGTCGTGCGGTACGACAGTGGTTTTGCGCCTAACCCTTTCTACAGCTACTGTACGCTTGCGACTTGCAAACCAAGCATCCGCAAAAGCGCTGACATCGGTGATTGGGTAGTCGGCAGCGGAAGCAATGATCAAAGTGTCCGACGCGGTGGGCATCTCGTGTATGCGATGCGGGTTACCGAGGCGCTAACATTTGACGAGTACGGCCGAGACCCACGGTTTGAATCCAAGAAGCCGTACCGCAACGGCAGTCGGAAGCAAAGTTGCGGGGACAATATTTATTTCAGAACTGCGGCAGGGGTTGCTTGGCAACAGCGAGACTCATTTCACTCCCGCCCTGATGGCTTGCTGAATCCTGATCACGTTGCTCGTGATACGGGCGTCAACAGGGTTCTAATCAGCAATGATTTCGTATATTTTGGTGGCGAGGGGCCTGAGTTTCCCGATGAATTGCATGATCAGCAGGGCCGCCCTCTGTGCAAGGCGGGAATAGGTCTCACCACCTTTGACGATGCACAATTGGTCGCGAATCTCGTACATTGGATACGCAGCTTGGCCGTGAGCGGCTACCAAGGCGCCCCATTTGAATGGCTGACTCTTCGCAGGTGATCGATGATAAAAGAAGGCTCCCTCTTGCTTTCGGATTATGCTGCTGATATTGCAGCCACGGACGTCCTCAGTCCAAGCGACTTCAATCCGGTCCTCCAGGGGCTGTATGGAGAAGTTGGCGGAATAATGGCTGCTGTTAAAAAGCATGTTCGAGATAAATCGGCATACCCTGGCTTCAAGAATGCTGCAGAGGAAGAATTTGGCGATACCCTTTGGTACTTGGCTGCGATCTGCAGGCGCTTGAATGTTCCTCTTGATGAGATCTTCGGGGAAGCGGCCAATCACGGAAATTTCAAAAACGTTGGTGCAGCAAGTGATATCGCCGAAGGTGCAATGGCCTACATTGCAGTACCTATTGCTGCCCCCGCATCGCTAGACACTACCCTTGTACGTTTGGGCCAGTCAGCCGCAGCGCTATTGGGAAGCACCCCTGCGCGCGCTGAATTGGTCGTGTTCGCACGGGCTTACTTGGATGCAATCCATGCAGCCGAGCTAGCATTTTCGGAAGTAGCTCGCTCCAACCTTCGGAAAGCGCGTGGTGCGTTCTTGGAGCCGCAAGCAGATGATCTGGTTGACCTTGATTTCGACAGTAAATTTGGAATCGAGGAACAACTGCCCAGGGAATTCAGAATTCGCGTAAACCAACGAGGCAGCGGCAAAAGCTATCTCCAAATGAATGGCGTGTTCATTGGAGACCCATTGACCGACAACATTGCCGATCGCGATGGCTACCGGTTCCATGACGTCTTCCATTTCGCTAACGCGGCTATCCTGCATTGGTCGCCCGTGATGCGGGCATTGATCAGACACAAGCGAAAGAGCGATCCGAAATTCGATGAAGAGCAGGATAGTGGTCGAGCTATCGTCGTTGAGGAAGGGATTGCTGCCTGGATTTTTTCAAGAGCCAAAGAGCTTAATTTCTTTGAAAATCAGGAGAAGGTCTCGCTCGGAATTCTCAAAACGATCGGCGAGTTCGTGAGTGGTTACGAAGTGGAGAAATGTCCACTGAAACTCTGGGAAAAAGCTATCTTGGAAGGGTATGCGGTCTTCCGACAGCTCAAGGCAAATCAAGGCGGCTGGATCATTGGTAGCCGAGAACAGCGCACCATTAAATATATGTCTCTTGAGTCTGAAAAATGAAGCTCCATCCATTCGTTGAGGCAGTTGCTTCACTGCAATTTGAACACTGCTTCAATCCGTATTCGGACCGATGTGAAGTCCATGATCGGCGAGATGCACCACGGCGCCGCGCTGCAGCACTCTCCGCCATGTTGCGTCGCGCGGCCGAGGAGCCTGTAGATGCCATCTGGATCGGAAGGGATCTTGGATATCGCGGAGGGCGACGCACTGGTTTAGCCCTGACCGATGACGTTCACATGGGCCAGCACGCCAAGCGCTGGAATCTCGATCTGGTAGCAGAGCGGCCCACGATAGGGAGTGCTTTAGCCGAGCGAACTGCGGCAGTCATATGGGGCATGTTGGAACACATTGATGCTCGCATCTTCCTCTGGAACGTCTTTCCCCTTCACCCGCATGAATCCGGAGATCCGTTTACCAACCGTCAACACAACGCGCAAGAAAGGCGAGCCGGCGAAGAACTGCTCCAGCAACTCATTGTCCTGCTGAAGCCTTCGCGGATTGTCGCCATTGGCAACGATGCTGCCGCTGCAGCTCATCGCATCACAGATACTGTGCCGGTGATTTGTGTGAGGCACCCCAGCTACGGTGGGCAAACACAATTTCAGTCGCAAATCTCGGAACTTTATGGGTACCCCATGAGTACCGGATCGTTATTTGACAAAGTGCTCTGACATCTAGCGCGCGGCGATCCAGTTCGATAAGTTTTCGATGATAAAGGTGTAGACCGCCCTACTTGTGGCCCTGTTGGATCGTAGCGAGAACGACGGTGGATGGCTTTCTGCCATCATTCAAGGTAAATGAGTCGAACGGGTTTGCACCTGCCTCCGATGATTTCTGATCATGGTCCTGCCGTTTGTGGATCCATATCCCCAAGAGCTAGTTTCCGCGCCAATCAAAAACAGTTGTGCAGGTCCGTCCTTGCCATTGGTCGTCCATCCAGCGCTTGATCCCGGCGTCTCCACCTTGCTTCACTTTTTCCCATTTGTTATTGGTCGCTGATGGGTTGCCCTCTTCAACGCAAATATTGCGTATCTTGGAGGCGCGCCAACTGTCGCGCTGATAGTGAAAGCTGTAAAAAACTTTCCTTGACATGAATCATCCTCGGTTGATGTTCTAGCGGTCAGTGCCGAGAAATGAATTAACTCGGTATGCCAGCCAAGTGCACATGGAAGAGCTGAGCGAAGTCCACATCAACGAGCGCTTCACCGGTGAAATAGGCATGGTCCTTGGCGAGATTTAGCGCCGCTCCGCCCGGCGATGACACCGGGAGCACCTTGGCTGAAGGATGGAATCGCCTGAAAAGCCCATGCTCGACTTCTACCCCATCCATTCCACCAATAAACACAGCAGCGCTTAGATCCGCACGCGAGAGCATCTTTTCACGCATGACAAGCAAACTCGACGTTTTGTCATTGGGAACAGCGTCAGTGAAAACGACATTCTGGAAATGCTTGTTCTCTTCAGGGAACGCATCTGCAAAGAACTCGCTCTGATATAAGACGACAGACTGTGAGTAATCGACACCTAAGTCTTCACATATGCTCCAGATCATCGGGGTAATCGCAGGATGACCACCCCATACGATCTTGTGCTGGCGAATGACTGCTATGACCAGTTCTCTCACCGCACATTGGATAAGAAATGGATTGGCCGTTTCGTGGTAAGTGCCACGTCCAACAAGTGGCACGCTGGCTGAGAGGAATATTGCGCTCATGGCTAGGCCGTCCAGTCCGCGAATTGCCAACCCGCCTCGCTGGCTTTAACCCACCTGGCGGCATGAATGTGCTGACCCAGCCAGTCTAGATGGCCCAGCCACCTGGGATGCAGGCCTACGTGATCGTAGACAACCGCAACGGATTGTTCTGGTGAATTCGTAGACGCATCATGCAACGTAGTTGACGTGGGAACTCCCACCGTTGGATAAACAACTACATTACGTCCATCCGGCAGTTGGACATAAACTGCTCTGTTGGAGCCCACTCCGAGAACTTGGCCGCCGATCGTTTGAATAGCGTTGCGTAAATTGCTCACGAGATTGACAGATCGAACCGCATGGCTCTGGCTGCGAACTTCCTCCAACTGCAGACAGATGCGGTCTACCGCATTGTCTGCGATGCGTCCGGTCGCCGGATCGACTTCTTCGGGTAGCAGTTCTGCCCGACTGGCCGTCGCCGTACGCGCAGAAGGCGTTGTATCCGGCCACCCTACCCGCAAGACGCTTATGCCTTTTGACAAAGCGCGGCCGAATTCAGCACTTGTCCAACGGCTTTCAAAGTATCCTGGCGTGTCGAGCATCAGGAGGACATCCGAGTCACAAAGCCGATGCCAAAGCATTGTCTGAAAATCTTCAGCAGGTGGAATACCATGTGTATCGAGAAACACATCGAATAGCCGAGCAGACAGTGCATCGAACAACTGCAAAGCAGCTTCCCTAGCTTCGCCTCGCCGATAGCTTACAAATACCCGGCGCTGGCGAGGAAGGAGCCCCGCACATTCGAGCAAAGCTGTTGCGACTCGTTGCGCCCCGCCAGAGGTGTATGCCAAACAGTTGAGCGGTTGTAGCAAAGCAGGGATTTCTGCGGTGACTCGATTAACGTCAGACGCGATTGGGATAAGCGGGATGCCTCGCGCTAGAAGCCTTTCCACATTCGCAAGGGGAGGCTCATGACCTCCGAAAAATACCGCCGCAGACGATCGCTGTTGGTCTGGATTGAATTCATCTGGACACACCTCCCATTCAATCTCATGCCCCAACCGCAAATTGAACATGCCAACAGCCGTTTCAATGATTCCTTCGAGTTCGGAAATTTGCTCTACTGTTGGGGATCCTAGCAGGGCAAGATGATATAGCGCTGGCATACCTTTCCTCGCATTTGCGGTGTTCGGACTGTCAGACTGGGCTAGCCACAATTCTGGATCCTATTCACACCTAATATATCCGATTTTAAAGTGTCACCGAATGAGATGTGCTGTTGAAGTGAGCACGATGCTAGGCACCCTCGATCTGAGGCTTTTCTGCTAAAAGGCCTTGTATCAATGTCGGAGTGGCAATGCCAATGTGGATAGCGAGGAGTGGAGATACGTTAATGCCAGATAGTAAATACAATGCAACAGCCCCGCCGCCCAGCAACACCATAGCTAGGGTAATAACCCAATAAAACCAAGAGTTTATCCAGCCTGGCTTGTTGGAATGGAAGTCTTGTCTTAGCTTGTAGAGAGCATATATCTCGGGCAGTGCTCCGCCAGTGATGCCCCAAAAGAAGCCTTCAGAGATATTCATTTTTCGAACTTTGCCTTACTGAGCGCTCTAACCGCTGTCCACGCATCTTGAAAAGCTGAGACTTTCTCCCTTGATGCGAAGAGAACTTTCCCGTCACGCCGACGGATAAGGGAGACTCGAACTTTCTCGGGATGTGTCTGGAGTGCTTTTTCCACATCTTTCGTTGAGATGTGAATTTCTTTTGCTATACCTTCAGCAGTTCGATACTTCCACGTCGAACGGTTCAACGCCTTAAAAACCAAAACCTCTGGTGCTTCGTTTGTTCCCTTTGGTTTTTTCATATCTTTATTCTATGAGGGCCTAACTAGACTTATCGAAAAAAAATGGAACATGATTTTATCCCAACATCAGTATTTTATAATTTAACCGCGGCATTTCAAATAGTTGCTTTGCATCGCATGAAATTAGCGAAAAAAATAAGTTGAGGATGTTTGCTCAGAATCGGTAAGCATAAAGCTTGTCCCCCAGTAGGCTGAAGCAGGCACGATCCTCATCTTTGTCCCAAAGTCTGCTTTCGTAGATAACCCAACCATATCGCTCTTCAATTTATTTGTCTGCAAAGGCCGAAGATCGGCCAAAGCGGGCGCCTAGTGCAAGGAATGCGACAGGCCGTTACCGACCCATTGCAGCCGTCGAGAATTGCAATTCGACCGCCTGCGAGCGGTCGACTGAGCTAAAGCTGGGATAGCGCGCTAGCAGCCGGATTACTTAGCGCTCGGGGAGACATGGCGATTAGGACGGGGCCGGAGAATCCAATGACCGCGAGTTGCCAAGTCGGAACTCGCCCCTCTCTGCGCTCATCAACTACGGCGTAGAACTCCAGATACTGGACCTCCCTCCATGCTGAGCGCTTGACCGACATTGTCCTCATCCCCTGTACGAGACGAGATTCCGGAGAGCAACCTCCGGCAGCTCGCACCTAGTCTCGAGTTGCTCAATGGCAATTTCCGTTAAGCTAAGGATGTCCTGAATAATTCATAGGTCGTGCGGGGGCGCGCCATAAGGTCACCCTTGCCGCGCTGTGAAACAACACATACATGAAAACATGCCAATTCTGATCGACGGTGAAGAACTTTCCCCATTTCATTTTTACGTAGAACAAATGGAGCGCGTAATCGAGACGTTTGCAACCAGACGCCTTGCTGATATTGGCTTTCCAGTCATGTCATTTTTTTCAGGCAAAGAGCAACATCAACCCTCAGCAGCCATCAGTCCAATACACATCTATGTGTTTGTCAAAGACAAACAAATGCAGTTAGCGATGGAACGCGACCCGCAGCTCTTCATCAGTTGGACTGAAGTTATCTATTTTTACTTTCTAGAGATGGCAGCATTTCCAAGCGTAGCAAAAAATGTTTGGTATTGCTGCTGGAAGATCCTAGACATGTTCGAACAGTCTCATACGACGCTTGCCGCTAGGAGTC
>DATNQL010000048.1:0-17477 GCA_036704025.1 Stenomitos sp. | reverse complement strand
GGGGGTTTCCGGTGCCAGTAGACTCAAACCATACCATTTATGTATGGTTTGACGCTCTGCTCGGTTATGTCACAGCCCTGCTTGATCCGGATAGTGAACCCACGCTAGAGAATGCTTTAAGCAAGTGGTGGCCCATCAATTTGCATCTCATTGGTAAAGACATTCTGCGCTTTCATGCGGTTTACTGGCCAGCAATGTTAATGTCAGCAGATATACCAGTATCGGAGCATGTGTTTGGACATGGCTTTCTTACGAAGGATGGTCAGAAGATGGGGAAAAGCCTTGGCAATACCCTGAATCCGATTGAGTTAGTCAATCGGTACGGTGCAGATGCGATTCGTTACTACTTTCTCAAAGAAATTGAATTTGGGAAGGATGGGGACTTCAATGAAACCCGTTTTATCGATATCGTCAATGCTGATTTAGCGAACGATTTGGGTAACTTACTCAACCGAACGTTAAAAATGGTACAGAAGTATTGCCATTCTCGTGTACCAGAAGTTAAAGAAGAAGAAGAAGAAATTCTAGTTGATAACCCCCTTAAGGCCATTGGCTGGGAATTGAGCGAACGTGTTGCTCGCTCCTATGAAGCCTTAGCGTTTGGGGAAGCCTGTCGGGAGATCTTTACGCTGATTCGAGCCGGGAACAAATTCATTGATGATCAAGCGCCTTGGAGCTTATATAAGCAGGGGAACTTGCCAGCAGTGGGCAAAGTGTTGTATACCGTGTTGGAATCAGTTAGACTGGCAGCTTACCTCTTATCACCGATTATTCCTAGCATAAGTACCGAAATTTATCGGCAGCTTGGCTTTTCAATCGACTTTAACGAAAAAACTCTCATTAAAGATTCTGCAACCTATGTTACTCACGCTGCTTGGGGAACCTTACCAGCTCATCAGAGCTTAGGGGAGCCGAAGCCCGTTTTTGCACGACTGGAACAAGCGTAATGGGGTTCCGTCGTCTGGATCATCAGCTGATCGGCGACTGACACATCTTTATGATTGTGAGGAAAGGAGGCACTAATCTTTTTTTTAGATAACAAACCGAGGTATAACAAAATGTTGAATAACTTTAGTAATGACCCAGTTTTTACACCTGAACAAGTTTTAGAAAATCGCGGTCGCGTTGCCATTTTCATTGACGGCTCCAATCTGTTTTATGCCGCTCTCCAACTGGGAATTGAAATTGATTACACCAAGCTTCTCGTTCGATTAACCGCCGGTTCTCGCTTGTTGCGTTCCTTTTTTTATACAGGAGTTGATCGCACTAACGAAAAACAGCAAGGCTTTTTGCTATGGATGCGACGGAACGGTTATCGGGTGATTGCCAAAGATTTAGTACAGCTACCCGATGGTTCTAAAAAAGCGAATCTAGATGTAGAGATTGCTGTAGATATGATGGCTCTGGTTGGTTCTTACGATACCGCCGTTCTCGTCAGTGGCGATGGAGACTTAGCTTATGCCGTTGATGCGGTAAGCTATCGGGGAGTTCGCGTTGAGGTTGTCAGCCTACGCTCCATGACCAGTGATAGCCTGATTAATGTAGCCGATCGCTACATCGATCTGGATAATATCAAAGAAAGTATTCAAAAAACACCTCGCACCACTTCAACCTACGTCTACCGTCCTTTATCGGGCATCGGTATGGATGAGCAAGAAGATTAATCCATTAGCCATCGGTGATTAGTCATTCGTCATTATTCATGGTTTATTGGTCATTGTTCTTAGGAATGGCTTATCGGTCAACTAACAACTCCAAAAATCAATAACCAAGAACCAATGACTAATGACTAAGAGCCTGGATTAAAAGCCGCCCAACCCCATGTTTGTGAGCTTAAAACATTCTATTGCTTTTACCCTGTGCTTGTTGACGTTCACTTTATTATCCGCCTGTAATAACGCCACTCGTACAGAAAAGAAAATCAAGCAAGATACTGCTGCAACCGATATTGAAGGGAGCCTCGTCTTTAAAAATATTACCCTAGACCAGGCTGATGAAAAGGGTCGCCCTCTTTGGAAAGTGAAGGCGAAACAAGCTACTTACAGCAAAGACAAAAAAATTGCTCGGATTGAGCAGCCTAAGGGTGACTTATACCAAGACGGAAAAATCGTTTTGCAGGTATCGGCAGCAAGTGGTGAAATTCGCCAAGATGGCAAGATAATCTTGCTCAAAGGACAGATTACAGCTACCGACACCCGCAATGGAGCGGTGTTCAAAGGCGATGATTTGGAGTGGTATCCCAAAGAAGATTTATTAATTGTCCGCAATAACTTGAAGGGCAATCATCCCCAACTTCAAGCCACCGCCAAAGAAGGGCGCTACTTCACTCGCAAGCAGCAGGCAGAACTTCTAGGACAAGTTGCCGCTATCTCTAAAGACCCAGATTTGCAGATGAAAACAGAGCATTTAGTCTGGCAAATCAAAGAACAAAGAACCAATGGAGAAAAGCGTATTTGGATTGAGCGATACAAAGCCAATACGGTTACCGACCGAGTGGAGGCTGATAAATCTCAGGTTGATTTGAAAACCAAAATTGTTACACTCAATCGAAATATTCAGCTAACATCAATCGACCCACCGCTATTGATGTCGAGTAATTCAGCCATCTGGAACGTTAAGGCTGAAACAGTCGTTGCCGATCAGCCAGTCAGGATTGTCCAACGGAAAGAAAATATTATTCTCACGGCTAACCAAGGGCAAGTGAATTTAAAACAAAAAGTGGCGAATTTAACAGGCGGTGTTCAAGCCCTTGGTAGTAAAAATCAAGCTAAAGTTTTCGCCAATCAGATGCAGTGGGATATGCCGACTCAGAAGGTTCAAGCATCGGGTAATGTGATTTATCAACAAGTGAATCCACCGTTTAACACGACTGGCCCTACAGCTCTAGGGAGGCTTCAAGACCAAAGCATTGTTGTGACAGGGGGTGCTGGGAATAGAGTAGTGACGGAAATTATTCCTTAGCCCAGTGAATCCAGCCGCTTCCCCTCAACCCTGAGTACCCCCAAAACGTCCAATCATTAGCCTTTCTCAATCTGTGCCCGAGCACCGAATTTTTCATTGCGCTTGGATTCGCCGAGAAGAGTTTGAATGGGAGGGGTAGTGGCATTGATGGGTTGGGTTCCCCACTGTTCTACCAAACGCTGGAGAAAAACATCTTGCTGCTTGCGAAAGCCACTCACATCACCACCCCGGTTAATGATGGCAAACCAAACCAAGCCGCGATCGCGTGTTGGAATCACACCCGCTAGGGCACTCACCGTATTGAGCGTCCCGGTTTTAATCGCCGTTCCCAGAGGGATGTGCCGTCCATACATCGTTCCGTTCTTGTCGCGCCCCGAAACTGGAAATACGTCCATCACACTGAGTTTGTAGGGCTGTAGAAAGTGGTGGACTGCCATCAGCATGGTGCAGGCAGCATGGGGTGAAATCATATTCTCCACACCCAACCCAGAACCGTTAACCAGTTGGAGTTCATTGGGGGAGAGATGAGCGGATTTTGCCGCCAGTCGGTTTCTCTGTTCAGTCCCTCCCATGGCTTTGGTTAACATCTCTGCCATGTTGTTGTTGCTATGGATGTTCATCTCCCGGAGGATGTGAGTCAGGGAAAGTGAGCGGTGGCGGATTAATAAGATTTTTTTAGGAATCGGAAAACTTGTGACTTTAACGCCTCCCGCAATCGCTACTTGCGGTTTTGGCGTGCCTTTGGGCATGATCGCATGTCGGTAGACAAAGCCTCTCGGTGTCCAAAGTTTGGAGTTTAATCCTTGCTGGAGTTCTTGACCGGCCAGGGCTGGGTTTTCCTGGTAGTTCATGTAGAAATCGCCCTCGATCACTAAATTTCCCTTGACCTGACGAATTCCCAACTGATTGAGACTATTGCCTAATGCGATCGCTTCCTCCCACACAAAAAAGGGATCACCGCCGCCCGTGATCACCAAATCTCCCTGTAATACACCCTTCTGAATTGGACCGGTGGCACTCACCCGTGTTTCAAACTGATGATCGGGACCCCACTTGTGTAAAGCCGCCAAGGTTGTCGCAATTTTCGTTAATGAAGCCGCCGGCAGGGGCACCCGATCCTTGTGTTTAGCCAGTACGGCTATGTCCGATTGAATCCAGACCCCTTGATGACGTGCCACAGCCCCTTGAGCGCTTAAACCTTGCAAGTATTCACCCATAATTTTTTCAGTCGCTGGGTCGGGTAGTGCCATACTGTCAAACAAAGGCATATTCTGCCACGCCAGGGCTTGAGCCGTCAGGACTGTTGTCGGCTGACCACCTACAATTTTTAAGACTAGAGCCGCTATTCCAGAAGCTAATATGCCAGCACCCAATCGTTGAACCATTCCTCTCCCTCTTACCTGGTGCTTCATTTTAAAGAGTCGATGACAATCCTGAAAAGTCTTCTTCATTCTGTTTGATGGATTGTCAGGCAGATTACAACAGGTTTAATGTTGAGTGGGGGGCTTCTGGTAAAATTTTTAAGGTTTCTATCACTTTGAGTAATGGCATCGACGACGGCACGGATCGCAATTGACGCTATGGGAGGGGATCATGCCCCTGACGAAATCGTTGCTGGCGCTATTAGGGCACAAGCAGAGCTGGGCGTAGAGGTTTTGCTAGTAGGTGACCCTCAAGCGATTGAATCCTCTCTGAAACAACATACCAGTTCCTCACAGATGGAAATTGTTCCGGCGGAGGATGTCGTTGCCATGCATGAAGAGCCTTTGGTGAGCTTGAAGCGCAAACCGAAGGCCTCGATTAACGTGGCAATGGATTTGGTCAAGCAAAAACGTGCCGATGCAGTGGTTTCCGCCGGTCATTCCGGTGCTGCAATGGCAGCCGGCTTGCTGCGATTGGGACGTCTTAAAGGTATTGACCGTCCTGCAATTGGCGCGGTATTTCCCACCTTGGTAGCGGGGAAGCCTGTGATTGTTCTGGATGTAGGGGCGAATGTCGATAGCCGCCCCAAGTATCTAGAGCAATTTGCCGTGATGGGTTCGGTATACAGTCAGTACGTGCTGGGCATGGATCAACCCAAAGTCGGACTGCTGAACATTGGGGAAGAATCTACCAAAGGGAATGATTTAGCGGTTCGCACCCATCAACTGCTGGAGGAAAATCCCCGAATTACCTTTATTGGTAATGCGGAAGGACGAGATGTTCTCTCCGGTCGTTTTGATGTGATTGTCTGCGATGGCTTTGTGGGTAATGTGTTACTCAAATTTGCCGAAGCCGTCGGTGAGATTGTGCTGCAAATCCTCCGAGAGGAACTGCCTCAAGGAATACAAGGTCAACTGGGGACAGCGCTCCTCAAACCTAACCTGAAGCGGATTAAGCAGCGGATTGACCATGCCGAACATGGTGGAGGGTTACTTTTGGGGGTCGCAGGCGTTTGTATTATTAGTCACGGTAGCTCTCAAGCTCCGTCCATTTTTAACGCCATTCGCTTAGCCAAAGAAGCGATTGATAATCAAGTACTGGAGCGGATTCAGTCCAAGGATTTTCAAGGTGAGCAGCCATCAGCCGCAACGACCACAGAGGAGTGAACCGTGAGCAGTCAACCATTGAAAGGTCGTTGGTTAACTCACCCTCCTGTCTCAGGATGGCTCGATTCAGGTTGGTTCATCGTTACCCCTGACCGAGGCCGCCCTAAATTTGTAAACATCCCAGCTACTGAGGGAGAAGTGTGTTGAATCAACTAGGGGCAGGTATTGCCATTACCGGGAGCGGTTCTGCAACACCAGACGTGAGGCTCGATAACCTACAGCTCGAGCGCATGGTGGAAACGTCGGATGAGTGGATTACCAGCCGGACAGGAATTCGGGAACGGCGTCTGGCGGATGATCAAAGCCGTCTGAGTGCGCTCGCGGCTCAAGCGGCTCAACGTGCATTAACTATGGCTCAAATTGCCGCCACAGACCTGGATTTAATTATTCTGGCTACTTCAACGCCAGATGATCTATTTGGCACCGCTTGCCAAATTCAGCACCATCTGGGAGCCTCAAAAGCCGTTGCTTTTGATATGACCGCCGCTTGCTCTGGATTTGTGTTTGGAATGGTGACAGCGGCTCAGTTTATCCGCACAGGCGTCTACAAAAATGTCTTGCTCATCGGTGCTGATATTCTCTCGCGCTGGGTGAATTGGTCTGATCGGGGTACCTGCATCTTGTTTGGTGATGGGGCTGGAGCGATTGTAATGCAAGCTCATGAAAGCGATCACTTTTTGGGCTTTGAAATTCGCAGCGATGGCACCCAAAATCATTGCCTACAACTCGCTTACAACGCACAACCCAAGGAAATTGTCAATGACATAGCTGTTGCCCAAGGCAATTTTGGGCCAATCGCCATGAACGGCAAGGAAGTTTATCGCTTTGCCGTTCAAAAGGTGCCGGAAGTGATTGAAAAAGCCCTATTCCGAGCGAATTTAAGTGCCGAACAAGTAGACTGGCTGTTGTTGCACCAAGCCAATCAACGCATTCTCGATGCGGTTGCCCAACGCCTCAATATTCCTACACAGAAAGTGCTCAGTAATCTTGCCCGCTATGGCAACACCTCAGCCGCTTCGATTCCCCTAGCTCTGGATGAAGCTGTGCGCCAAGGCAAAATTCAAGCGGGTGATCTGATGGCAACGGCTGGCTTTGGTGCGGGACTGACTTGGGGAGCCGCTATTTTCCGATGGGGGACGTAATCGCTCGGTCGCCAGATTGACACACCAAGGTTACCTGGAGAAGGACTTTCTTCTCCTTGTTTCCAACCGTTTCTCATGGGGACGCTTCAGAACGTTCCTAGACAAGCCAGACGATTGCTGTGGGTCATTGATTCATTCCTGGGTGTAAGAAGAGGAAGCTCCGAGCTTTCGGAAGAGAACATCGACGGATGGGACAATGGCTCAAGCTCGACTACCCCAGGAAATTTTCCCCAATTCCTCTTTCTACCTTCCCAAGATACTGTATTCCTATTATATGATTGTATTTTTTATTGACAGAAATTGTGGGGCGACGCTTGCCCGTAAAGCGTGGCAGAACCCGACCCTCACTTAAAAGTGGGTGTGGTCATCAGTGGTTGGTTGAGACTGACGCACAGAAAATTTCTGGACATCACCAACTGGTTTTGACTGCACCCACTTTTAAGTGGATGACCAACGGAACTTTCACACTCCTGGCGCAAATCAGTAGAATACAAACTGGAGAAGATATAGACAAGGAGAGAAATAGATCAACTCCTGATAGGACTAATTCTATGAGAATAATCTTTCGGGGGGATGAGGCAGCTTAAGCTACAAAAAGGAAAAATCTTAAGAGATAGAAAAGAAACAAAAAAAATAAAAATCGTTTAGTTAAACCGATTAACTACCCCCTTTCCCATGAATCCTTTGGTTCTGACCCATTCCTCTAAAACTGACCGCATCCTGGTTGTGGATGATTCTCCGGATAACCTATTCCTTGTTCAGACGATTTTAGAAGAAGAAGGGTATGCCATAACCCTTGCCGAGGATGGTCGGGCAGCTTTACAACAGATTGAGCTATCCCCACCGGACTTGGTACTACTCGATGTGATGATGCCGGGGATGGATGGCTATGAAGTCACCAAACGCATCCGGGAAAATCAAAATTCGCCGTTTATGCCAATATTGCTGATTACGGCATTTGAAGGACCTAGCGTAGTCAAGGGATTAGACACGGGTGCAGATGATTTTATTCGTAAGCCAGTCGAAGTTGATGAACTGTTGGCGCGAGTCCGATCGCTCCTACGCCTGAAACATGCGATCGATGAACGGGAACAAATTGCCCGTCAGCGCGAAGAATTTGTCTCCTGGATGGCTCATGACTTGCGAACCCCGATTGTAGCCGCTGAGCGGATGCTGATGCTCTTTCAACAAGGCGCGCTGGGAGAACTGTCACCGGGGATGGAAGAAGCGATCATCACGATGGCTCGCAGTAACCGTAACTTACTAGCGATGGTGAATACCCTGCTAGAAGTTTATCGCTATGAAGCCGGTCGCAAGAATTTGTGCTTCTCACCCGTTGAGATCAAAACTGTGATTGAGGAAGTCATCCAAGAACTTTCTCCCCTCGCGGAACAGAAACAACTGGCTCTCAAGCCCAATTTTGGGGAAAAAGTCAACACGAAAGTTGTTGGCGATCGCTTAGAACTGCACCGCGTGTTCACCAACCTGATCGGGAATGCGATCAAATTTACCGATACAGGTTCCATCGAGGTTCGGCTGAGTAATCGTCCAGACCCTCATGAGCTTAACGCTTCCTGGTTGCAGATCGAAGTGGAAGACACCGGCCCAGGGATCGCCCTAGACGACCAAAAGATGATTTTCGAGCGGTTTCGCCAAGGCAGCCACAAGCGATCGGGCAGTGGTTTAGGCTTACATCTATCTAAAAGAATTGTCGAAACCCACCAAGGAACCCTAAACGTTCAATCGGAGTTAGGCAAAGGCAGTGTGTTCAGGGTTTGCTTACCAACGCAGAAGCCGAAAAATTAAACACAAAGTCAAGTTAACACCTAAAACCAGGGAGCCTGTTACTGGTTCGTGAACCGACATCCTGAGTAGGGTGTCGGATTTAAAACTGACCTGTTCCCTACCAGAGTGAGTAGCAAGGTGCTGTTAAGGTTGAGAAAAGCCAGTTGTTTGTGAGGTAAGACCTGATGCCCGACTCCAGGCCATTGCGCGATCAATACATCGAGTTAATCGACGAAATTGTGCAAGCGACCCTAAAAGGAAAGATCCGCTCTAAAGAGCAGGTCTATCAAATGCTGTTGCAAGGAGTCAGCACCGGGACGGGTGAAATCTTTGAGCGCTGTTTGGACGAGCAGATGAACGCCACCCAGCAGCAGGTAGACAACCCTGTCAGCGAAATGAAGCAGGCTAAAGCCATCCGCAGCCTCAGAGCACTGAAAACCCTAAGTGGTGAATGGGAACGGGTACAGGAGAAAAAGCGCACCTCTCAGGCTCTTACAGGCGCAGTTCAATCGATTATGACGGCTGACTCCAGCGAACGCCTCACCGCTTTATTGCGAGTCATCGATCCCAATCGGCAGCAGGTGCTGAACTTACAACAACTCGCCCAGTTAGGACAGGATTTACAGCAGCAAGCTCAACAAAGTACTGACTCAGACAAGGCTCAAGAAATTCAACAACTCTCTCAAGGGATTACCGCTGGTTTAATCTCCTGGCAGCGATTGGAAGATTATGTCGTCAGTTGGATTTACGACCAAAATCAAGGTTTAGGATTTGAAGGACTGCCCGAACAACGCGGTCCGTGGGCGGTATGGGCGAAACAAGTGAATAGCCCCCTACCGAAGTCCTTGTTTCAAGCGATCGCACAAAATCAATCCCTGCATGAATGGGTCGATCAACAGCCCAGTTTAGAATTGAGTAGCTGGGTGGAATTGGCTGTGATTCTCCAGTGCTTGCAGCGTGGACTGGTCGCTTGGTTTGACAAAATGGTCTATGACTCCAAAATGGGAGCCAAGCTGTCGATTTCTACCTTTATCGTTTTTGCCGTCATTTGGTCGCAATTAGCCAATGCCTTGAGTCAAGCGATCACTCTAGCTGATCGCAATAGGCTCACGAATGCCTGTTTTCAGGTGTCTCTGCAAATTCTTCGTGCTTTTGCCCAACGAGACTACTTCCCCCTTTACGGCGGCGTTTTTGCCTCTTTAAATGGGAACTCCCTGCGGGATGCGCTGAATTATTTGGATGAACCCTTGCGGCAAGTGGAGGGAACTCAGGAGAAAGCTCGGATTTTAACGTTGTTGGGTTATTCGTTACGCGCTCAAGGTTTATATGATCGGGCTACGGCTTTTCATCAACAGGCGCTAGAGATTGCTCGTGGCGCAGGCGATCGGATCTGTGAGATTGCCAATCTCAATCACTTAAGCCGAATTTGTGTTGCCCAAAAAAATTATGCTGAAGCGATTAACTACAGCCAAAGAGCATTAATTCTCTCTCGTCAATCTGGAGATCGGTTAGGAGAAGCCAACGCCCTGACTAATTTAGGCTACAGTGAGGTATTTCAAGCCAAAGAGCAGGCACAACTAGAATCAGAAGTTTATGAAAGAGCCATTCATTATCTAGAACAAAGTCTGCAATTGTTATCACGATTGGGTGATACCCTTGGAGGTGGCTATGCGTCACACCAGAGTCAATCGCTCTGTTTCAGCAGTTTGGGAATTGCCCATGTTGTCATTGAACAGCCTCAAAAAGCCATTACCTACCTCGAACAAGGTTGGCAAGCCGCTCAAATTTCGGGCGATTTATATCTACAAGGAGTCAATTTAGCCTACCTCGCCCAAGCTTTTTACAGTTTACAAAACCTGGCTCAAACCCTTTACACAGGTAGCTTGGGAGCCTATCTTTTAGAGCAGATTGGTTCGAATGATTGGCGTCAATCGGCTGGCTTACTCATTATTTTGCAGGGTCAACTGGGTACTGAAGTCTTTCAATCTTTATTGGAGCAAGAGCGAGCCAAAATTATTGCCTTGATTGGTGTCGATGGCTATGACTATATTCCTAAACTACTGCATAAATATCGAGAGTCGATGTAATGAGAACCAGAAGGCAGTCCCGATGAAAAAAAATCACCGCCATGAATGAAAATAGTCCTCCCTTACACCCTACACCCCACACCCTACACCCCACTTTCAAGTCAGAAGGCAGAAAGCAGAAAGGCTGATACTTTCTAGGTTGGTTTCCGTTGCGAGCCGGTGAGTTATTTGTGTCATCTTGCTCTAGTGTTTCTGCCCAATAAAACTCACAAAGGTTATCTATAGTTAAGGAAAAAAATGCTCTTGCCTTGTCAATACATATAAGTTTGTCTGAAGTCTTTTGAGGGAAAAAAATGATCGGTAATCTCCTATACAAGAGACATTCACAAATTATTCACCAAGCCAAACTAGATTAGTGGAGGAGTCGTATAAACAATCGTTACCTAGACTCCAATGACTACTCTCAGTAGCTGCAAACGTCAAGCTGCTAGAGGTGTACAAAGATCAAGAGGGGTGCAGCGCGGTAAAAGTTCCTTCTAAATGATTGTTGATTTAAAATCCCTATGTCATTACAGAAGCTTGCACTCCCCTTAACCTTATCGATTCTTTGCTTTGGTTGTCAGGCACGCTCTTTAGGAATGCGATTGTCTTACGGACACTCTTCTTTGGATCGATCAGAACCCATCGCCGAACCAGTGTCTGTGCCCATCCTCACAACTTCTTTAAAAGCAGCCATTGAGGAAGTGAGAGTGATGAGAATAAAAATTGAAAGGGATGATGGCATTAATCCCAAAGAATACAAAGAAGACTTAATCGATTTAGAGAATATTGTTGATAAAACTTATGGTGACCCCAAAACGGTTGCCTCTGTAAAATCTCTTCTCAATGGGCACAAATTAGCTCTAAAGTTTGTGCAGTGCGATCGCGTTGGAGGTTACAACGAAATGCTTCAATGTCGAGATCAGGTGCTGAAAAAGCTGTTTGTTAAATACCCTGAGTTCGCCGCTGCTGCACAGGAAGCTATTGAAGGGGAAGAATTGTCTTACATCAGCGCCGGACTGGATAGAGATGCCGTCTTGCAAGCCATCTGGTTAGAAATAGCCAAAGACACAGACAAATTACTGGTCGCTGTTAACATGGAACCCACTCTAGCCGCCAACCCACCTCAACAGTGATTTTATATGATCGATATCTAAAGGGCAGCGTCCTCAAGAAGCGATCGCTCTCTTTACAATGAGGTTGAACATCTCTGTGCCTCCACACCATCCGATCAAGGCGGCATTGGGGGGTATCCTATCATGTCCGGTTAAACACCCATCGTTAGGATTGACGCGGGGACTCGGGGACGCGGAGAGTTTTTATGATGGGTAATTAGACGGAAATGATATCACCTATTCAATCTCAAACCGATTCCCATGCAAAATCCTCGTCAGTTGGCCTTTCAAGCGCTCATCGATATCCAACGGCGGGGTACTTTCACGGATATTGCCCTCGACCGGGTGCTGCGAAATACGTCATTAAGCCATGCTGATCGGGGTTTAACCACAGAGATAGTTTATGGGAGTGTCAGACGACAGCGCACACTTGACACATTAATTGATCAACTCGGTCAGAAAAAAGCCCACCAGCAGCCTCCAGAGTTCCGTACAATCCTCCATATTGGCTTGTACCAGTTACGGTATCAAAAACACATTCCCGCCCGTGCAGCGGTCAATACAACCGTTGAGCTTGCTAAAGAAAATGGCTTTAAAGGGCTGGCGGGTGTTGTCAATGGGTTACTGCGGCAATATGAGCGTTTAGCCACAGCCTCTACCGTCTCCAACCCCCTAATTGCTTCAGAAGCTGAAAATCTTCAATCCCATGACCCCTTACAATTGCCCACAGAACCCGTGGAACAATTGGGGGTGTGCTACAGCTTTCCTGACTGGATGATCCAGATGTGGCAGGAACAGTTGGGATTCGAGGAGACGGAACAACTGTGTGCATGGTTGAATCAAACGCCCACCATTGACCTTCGAGTCAATCCCCTGCGGATATCCATTGAGGAGGTTGAGGCGGCGATGCAATCGGCAGGGGTTGAGGTTCGGCGTATCCCCCAACTCCCTCAAGCGTTACGAGTTATTGGAGGTGCAGGTAACATTCAGCAGTTACCCGGATTCCGTGAGGGATGGTGGACCGTTCAAGATAGTAGTGCTCAGTTGGTGAGCCATCTTCTGAACCCTCAAAGCGGCGAAGTGGTGATTGATGCTTGTGCGGCACCAGGGGGTAAGACAACCCATATTGCCGAACTGATGGGCGATCAAGGGACGATTTGGGCGTGCGATCGCGCGGCATCTCGCCTCAAAAAGTTGAAAGAAAACACTCAACGTCTGCAATTACAGTCCATTCAAAGCTGTACAGGCGACAGCCGCCACTTTGCCCAATTCACCAATTCAGCCGATCGCGTTTTACTCGATGCCCCTTGTTCGGGATTAGGCACCCTGCACCGACGCCCTGATATCCGTTGGCGCGTCACACCCGCCACCGTCCAAGAACTGTCGGTTCTGCAAGCAGAACTTTTAGAACAAGTCGCGACTTGGGTGAAGCCGGAAGGCATCTTGGTTTATGCCACCTGTACCTTACATCCCTGGGAAAACGAAGGGGTGATTCAATCCTTTCTAGAGCGTCATTCCGATTGGCAAATTAAAGCACCCGCGACCGATTCAGCCTTAACCGCCTTCTCAACACCTCAAGGCTGGCTGAAAGTGTGGCCTCACCGATACCAGATGGATGGCTTCTTCATGGTACAGCTCGCACGTTGTCCATGAGGAGCCTCGTCATTTTTAGAAAAATCGGCAAAAGAGATGGGGAGATAAAAAAAATGTATAGGGTAGAGACTATTGCTCCTCCAAACCCCTACCTAAGATAGAGGGGCAGATAGTTAGAGGAAAACATCATGCCCGCCAAAGCGACAGTCAAACAGCTCGTCAAGATTCTCATTGGTGCAGCTTGGATTGATGGCAAAATTCAGCAAGAAGAGCGGGAGTATCTTCAGCGAGTTGCCAAAGAAACAGGAATCGCTGATGACCCAGAGATTCAACCCCTATTGTATGAACTCAGAGCGGTTCTACCGGATGAATGTTATACCTGGATGAAAGAATATTTAGGTGATCGCCCTAGTTCAGAAGATTATCAGCGCCTGATTGAAGCCCTGAGCGCCTTAATTTATAGCGATGGCGAGGTAGCCACAGAGGAAGCGAAACTGCTCACTCGCTTGCAACTGCTCGACCCCGATAGTGGAACTCCACCAAAGTCCAGTCACAATAATGTCCTCAAAACCATTCAAAAACTTTACCGTCGGTGGATTGATCAACAAACCTAACCTTTGAGGCTAGCCATACACCCATTTGGGTATCTTCTCCCTTGTTCATCTAAGGACAAAATCTAGAGGCTGGAGATTGGATTAGGGTAACTCCGAGCGACCCCTAATCTAAAATTTTTGATGGGCTAGCGTCATCACTGTACGCCAGAACCGATTTTTCTTAGAAGGCAACTAATTAACGAATTAGGCGTCTTGGATCATGAAGTTCTGCATCAACAGCTCAGCTAAAAAACAGCAAAATTGAGCATTTTGCTGTAGAATTCATGAAAACTTTATACTTGGCAAGTTTTAGGAACATTTATTGCCCTCTCAGGTCTATTTTCTCAACAGGAAACACGAATTTGGAGAACGCCTCACATGTCTAACTTATCTCGTTGGCAATCAGGAACCGCCGCTTTTTTAGCTCTGGGAATCGTCGCTGGAGCTGTAGCACCGATAGTGTCAATTGCTCCTGCTTTTGCCCAAACGACTTCTTTTTCAGATGTTTCATCGAGCTATTGGGCACGGGATTTTATTGCCCAATTAGCGCAACGGGATATTATCGCTGGATTCCCAGATGGCACATTCCGGCCTGATTCCCCAGTCACTAGAGCGCAATTCGCGGCGATGTTGCGGAAAGCGAATAATGAGTTTAATAAGGGTAAAGTTCGCAATGCGATTAACTTCGTTGATGTGTCCTCACGCTACTGGGCTTACACAGCCATTCAGGACGCTTACACGACCGGATTTTTAGCTGGTTATCCGGGTAACGTGTTCAGACCCGAACAAAATATTCCTCGCGAACAAGTCTTAACGTCGCTAGCGAATGGATTGAATTACACCGCCACTCAGTCCGTCTCGACCGTTCTGAGTTACTACAACGACAGCTCAAGCATTTCTAACTTCGCTCGCTCTCCCATCGCCGCCGCCACAGAGAGAAGTATTGTGGTGAACTATCCTAACCTCAAGACGCTCAATCCTGTTCGCAATGCGACGCGAGCTGAGGTCGCGGCTTTCCTCTATCAAGCACTCGTCAGCTCAGGAGACGCACAAGCGATCAATTCTTCCTACATCGTTAATGGACAGCCAGTAGCGACCGATGTCACGATTCCCGCAGGAACAACAATTCCTGTAACGTATGACAAAGACAAAATTCTCGTCACCAAAGATGAAACCGTACCCTTGACAGTGAAGGTAGCGGCTAACATCACCACCTCTGACGGTAGAGTGCTGATTCCTGCTGGCAGTAGTGTGATTGGTGAGTTACGTCCGGTTAAAGACCAAGGGGGTAGCCAGTTTGTGGCACAGAAGATCGTGATCAATGGTCAAGAGAAAACGATTAACGCTTCTTCTAATGTAATTACCACGACCGAAACCGTGCGTAAGGGTGTTAATGTGGGCAATCTCGTGAAAAATGCCGCTTTGGGTACAGCCGCTGCGGCGGCGATCGCTGCCGTTACCGGTGATCGGGCAATTGCCACGGAAGAACTCTTAATCGGTGGTGGCGCGGGTGTTGTTTTAAACCTCATCCAAACCTTCTTAGGCCAGAACAGCATCGATCTGATTGCGATTCAACCCAATACAGACATGAATCTGAAATTAAACTCTCCCTTGACGGTCACTGCCAAATAAGGGACTGGTGATGGAAAGGGAAGATAAACAGCTTAAGGGCTGCATCATCTTCCCACTTCCTACTCTCCAATCCCAAAATGCAATTGTTCTATTTGTTGGCGATAGACAACCAGACGATAAAGGTTGTTCCCCGTGCTGGCTGATTTTGACTTTGATTTTTTTGTGATTCCCAACTTTGTTTAGCCCAGACCGGTTGTGCTGGGCTATATACTTCTATTTCTCCCTGCATTTGTTCGATCAGTTCTTTGGCGATCGCTAAGCCCAAACCACTGCCAGGAATTGTGGTGGATGCCTGAACACCCCGATAATGCCGCTCAAACAGATGTTCTAAATCCTGGGGTGGAATGCCAGGACCGGTGTCACTAATTAGAATCGCCAAACGTTGTTCGGGTTGCGTGCCTGTACCGATGGACTGAGTCGCGCCGTTCCCTGCTAGAGGTAAACCCTCATCAGTACCCATAGCCCAGGTTTGGCGGTGAGGGGTTTGGGTTAAAACATTGACTCGGATATCAATTTTTCCCCCGGCTGGGGTGTACTTCAACGCATTGTCGATCAGATTGCTTAACACCTCACGCAACCCCTTAGGATTACCCTGGACTAGCGGTAAGTCCCTGGGGATTACAGCAGAAAGTAACAAATTTCGCTCTTGGGCGATCGCCTGGGCGGTATCGATGAGGGGTTCTAAGACGGCTGTAATTGAAAGGGGGATTACGGATGGGGAAGATTCTTCTCCAGTTACCCTGCGCCAGTTGCCAGTCCCTAGGCGAGGAGACGCTTCAGGTCGTTCTGCGGCTGGCAATAACAGGGCTGGTTGCTCGGTTTCACTAGTGTCTAGGTAGGTATCAAATTCTTTGAGTAATTCTTGGAGGCGATCGCTCTCTCGCAAAAGACTAGAGGCTAAATCGCGGTTTCTATCTCCTGGCAGCAGCCGCTTGAATAACAGTTTGCCAAAGGTTCTTAATGCGGTTAGGGGATTGCGAAGTTGATGCAGCAAATCATCAAGGCGATCGCGTTGTTGGGCTTTTAGGCGACTCGCTTGAGTTAATTGCTGCTCAAACCAAGCTCGACGCTGATCCATGATGTAGGCGATCGATAAGGTACGAGCAATGCGTTCAATCGTCGCCAATTCTTTCTCGTTCCACGGTCGGTCTTCACGGCTGGTCACCAACAACCCCATCACGACTCCTTCGTGAATCAGGGGCAGAACCACTTGGCGCTGCCGCTGCAAAAAATTATCTGCCCGATCCGGTGAGGTTGAATCGACAGTTGGGTCAGGCTCAGAGACTTGAGGGAGCAGCTTTGGCACGGCTTGAGATAAGCGGGGTATGGCAGTCATCTCATCTCGCAACTCAGGTAGCACCAACTCTGGATGATTTTCTTCCCAAACCTCGGTCGTCTCTGGATAAATCACAACAGGAATCAGCTTCGGCTGGTTGCCCTCGAGCAATTCTTCTGTTAAATACACAGCACTCAAGGCCGCACCCAGCCCTTGAGTTAATACGGCTACTTGTGATTTACATAAAGTGACAAATTCTGAACTGGCAGGAATGAACATGAGGTTAGGATAATTAATCTTTGACAGCGCTCTTCCTTGGAAACTACAACTCGCTCCCTCTCTATAATGTCGAACCTACCCTAAGCTGACGATGAATTCTGCGCTCGATTACCTTCAATGAAGGGTGTTCCGGCAAACTCATTTTCTTAAAAAATATTAATAAATGTATCAATTTTTCTCATAAAATCCCCTCATTTCTTGATTTTTAGCCTTATTTTCGAGAAAATTTGGGCTTTTTGTATCAATATGTAAATAGAAGTTGATATTTTGAACTCAAGCCGATATACTTTCGACGGCTTTTGTAACTATCATTACAACTGTCAGCATAAAGAGGAGGTAAAGAGGTTGGCAAGAAGACGCAAACGCAAAAGTCGCCGCCGCCAGGAAGGGCGTAAGATTCTGGAGCATGTGCCTCAGTATAATCTCGAAAGCGGCGAAGATAAACCG
>DATNQL010000047.1:0-17491 GCA_036704025.1 Stenomitos sp. | reverse complement strand
TGGGAGTGGTGAGCAGATATTGTTCCACCTCATGATACAGAGCCAGGGTTCGCCCGCGCTCTTGAGCGGCCTCTGCTTCAGTCAAAACTTCCAGACGAATCGCTTCTAAGGAATTGGAAATGTCCCTAATTTGCTTTTGAGTCAACAGACCCTTCTGTTGCAGCAAGTCGGCGAAATCTGACCGCTGTAACTGCTGCAACTCATCCGCCACGTTTCCTGGGTCAGCGGCTGGGTCATAAAGAACATCCCTAAATTCCCGCTCAACAATGACCGGATTCGTGATCTTCCAGATGGGGGTATCGAGGAGATAGTGTTCTACATCTGCTCGAACCGTACTGTATGGCAACGCCGATTGATTGCCACTCACTTGAGACGTAATTTTACCCGCTTGGTCACCGACTTGCTCTGTGACCTTTTTGAGCTGACCGACCACTTTTTCCACATCCAAATCAGACAGATCGGTTCGTCCCATCACCAATCCAATCAAACTATTCACTCCCAGCGTCATCGCTTGAGCCATTGGACTAGCCGGCTGTTGCTCTTTCTCCTGGGACTGCCGGCGTTGGCGAAGTTCTCCCACAAGTTCGTCTAGTTTCTGAGTAAACTCCCGTCCCAACAGTTGCTGTGCCGTCGAATTTTTTAGGTAATCGACCAATTCCCCCATAGCATCTCGTTGCGGGGGTAGCTGGTTTACCGTTTTCTTCCAAGCGGCTTCGAGCTGATCGGCTAGCCGATTCACATCCCGTTTGGATAGATCGGTACGGCTGCTCACCAAATCCACAAACGTCTGTCGATCAACGTCCCGGAGGTTCCCACTCCGAGCAATTTCCCTCAAATGCGGGTCATTCAGTAAGTTTTCAAATTCAGAGCGAATGGCTTGCACATTGAGCTCTGGAGGACGCAAGGATTGTAAGTAATCTTCCACGTTTTCCCTGATACTCACAGGGTCTATACCAGCGGTCAACTCACGGCGGAAAGCACCCGCAGCGGCTTCAGCCGTAGCTACCACTTGCCGACTGGCAACACCACCGCCAATCGCAGCGGTAGCCGTCCCCACAATCGCTTGAAAGCCGGAAGTTGCGGCATGGACGACTGAGCCAACCAGAGAACCCACGGCGGTCGAACTGACCCAAACCAAGAGCGAGAAGTAGGTGGCCCAAATCACTAGACCAACAATGGCTCCAAACCACCAGCGATCAAATAAGCTCAGTTTTACTGCCAAGAAACAAGCAATGAATAAGGCAATGGTGACCGTCACCACCGTCCAAATTCCTACACCGGTGCTAATTTTGCGAATCGTACCGCCTACGCTCTCGTCATCATCTTTATCTGAATCTGAATGGGATGGACGCCCCAAGTAAGAAATACCAGCGGCAACGGAGAGGTTGGTTAACAATAGCTGAAAGCCGAACGCCAACAATACTCCAGACAGCAACGCTGTAAAAAATTTGGGTCCACTAAAGACCAACGCGGCTTTCTCGGCTGTGTCGATGTCGGTAGCGGATGGAGCCACTTGCGCCAACCAAGATAACCAGCGACTGCTTTCCAGTGCTATTCCCCCACTGTCAAACATGATTTTTTCCTCATCAAAATTTTTATGTTGCGTAAGTCTAAAGATTCTTGAATCAAGAGTCCCTGATTTCGAGCCAATTACTTATACCGTTCAGAATCGTTGGCTAGGAGGGTCTAAGTCATCTCCCCACGGTGTGAAACAGTCCAGTCTGTATCTCTGCCGCAGTGGTACCGTTGAGCGATCGCCCAAAAGGATGCTAATTGATCCTTTTCCCACCCGCCTTCTGGAGAAAAAGCGTTAGCGACTCCCTTCAGGTCATCCCCGACTAAATGTAACTAAATGTAACTAATAAATGTAAATAACTTATACATAAGTTAGACATAAGTTGAACACGATCTCCACTATCAATCTGTAATATTGACTAAGGTTTTGAGACTCAAGGATTGTTGGAATTAGCCGAGTGATTTCTTAAATTGACAAATTACTTGAGAAAAACAGCAAATTATCAATTTAATAGTGATAAGTTGCGATTGACAGAAGTTCATCATTCAGATTCTATTAGAACTCAAGACAAGCTCTTGACCTAGACTTCGTCAATCCACTCGAAATTAAGTGACGATGCGGAAATTCCTATCCGTGTGATTACTTAACGTCAACTTCCCAGACGTGGCACTAACCTACTTTAAAGTTTCAAATAAGGCTTGCTTGAAGGACAAGGGGGTTTAGTGAAAAACTTTCTCATTCAAAACCCTTCAACCTCAAAGCCAGCTATAGGTAGTGCCCTTTACGCTAGAGCCTGTAAAAGATTTTCAGGATAATCCGATGCTCAGGAATCAGGGAATTCTACTCAACGAACAAAAAACGTCACCAAGTCTCTTGGGTATCCTTACCCAAATAGGGCTATCTGACTCAGCTCCCCGCCTTGCTTCCGACTTAACACAAGCCTTTGAAAGTCGTGAGTTTCAATTGGGTGACGAGTTGGTTAACTATGATTTAACCAAGCCCATTGAGAGCAGTTCTGTTCATCAGAAACAAAATCTCGGTGGGTTTTACATCATTAGTCAAGGTCGAGTGAGATTACTCAGTACTGATGCTGTAGAGGGGAGAGAAGTTTCAACGTTAGTTCTGGAAGAAGGGGAGAGTTTTGGGACAGAGACAGCTTTTGCAGATATCCCGTCGCTGAATCGTGCGATCGCAGCCAGTGTTGGGGAACTTACCTGGATTCCCTTAGACAAACTCCAGCCTTGGTTAGAACAACTCCCCCAGTTACGAGAATACTTACTCACATCTGCTATTTCTAGGGCAATGCTGGTTTTTCTCAAAACCTCAACCGAGTTGCGCCGCTTGCCCATCATTTCGCTTAAACAACTTTTGCCCTACCTAGTAGAAACACGGATTCTAGCCGGAGAGGCATTGGTTCAGTCTGCGGATACAGGGCGTTTCTGGCTACGTCAGGGTGAAATTAGTCAGAGTGAACCCATGAGAGTTCCCAGAGTGGGAGATAGTTGGGGTTATCCGCATCCTACCCCGGCGGATTGGGTAGCCCAGACTGAACTGCTGGTGTACAAGTTTCCTGTAGAACATTGGGACGTTCTGGAAAACATCGGTGTCTCGTTTGAGTCTCAACGATCGGCGATTAGCAAGGTTGCCTCTAACAACGGCAATCTCTCTCATCAGCGTGCCGTCATTACCCCAACTTCACGAGCCAAACCCGTTTCGTCTGTCCAGAGGCAGAATCTCCCCACCCCCCCATCCTCAACCGCCAGCTCACAACCGGAAGCGATTGATTTTCCTAAACCTGCGAAGTATCGCCAGGGACCACGATTGTGGAAACGCTATCCGTTCATTGAGCAGCAGAGTTCTTCAGATTGCGGTGCCACCTGCTTGGCGATGATTGGGCGGTACTGGGGCAAACCCTTGGGACTCAACTACCTACGAAATCTTGCAGGTGTGGGGCGTGCCGGTGCGACTCTGAAAAATTTAGCCCAGGCGGCAGAAAGCTTAGGATTTCAGGCTCGACCCGTTCGCGCTTCCTTGAACCGCCTCGCTGAGCAGAAGAACCCGTGGATTGCCCACTGGCAGGGCGATCATTACATCGTAGTTTATCAGGTCAATAAGAAGCGCGTGCTCGTGGCCGACCCCGCAATGGGGAAGCGATCGCTTTCTCATCCAGAATTCCTCGATGGTTGGACAGGATACGCTCTGCTATTAGACCCCACCGTGCAACTGGCAACCGCGCCAACGGAAAAAAACTCTCTGAGTCGTTTTTGGGGGTTGCTGTGGCCCTACCGTGCCCTTCTGGGGCAAATTATTCTCGCTTCGATTCTGCTGCAAGTTTTTGGTCTGATTACCCCCCTATTTACCCAAATTATTCTTGACCGGGTGGTTGTCAACAAAAGCTTGATGACGCTGCACGTTTTTGCGATCGGACTCGTCATTTTTGGGGTTTGGCAGATCGGCACGAGTGCCACTCGACAATACCTCCTGGACTACTTTGCCAATCGCCTTGATGTCACCTTCGTCAGCGCCTTCATCCGGCATACCCTGATGCTCCCCCTAAAGTTTTTTGAAATGCGCCAAGTGGGGGACATTATCACACGTATCCAGGAAACCCGGAAAATTCAGACATTCCTCACTCGACAAGCGGTTTCGACTTGGCTCGATACCATCATGATGTTTGTCTATGTGGGGTTAATGCTTTATTACAACTGGCAATTGACTGTACTCGTGCTAGCGATCATTCCCCCCATTGCTATCTTGACGGTGGTAGCCAGTCCAGTTCTACGTCAGCTATCGCGGGAAGTCTTTAAGGAATCGGCAAGTCAAAACTCTCTGGTTGTGGAAATGATCACCGGTGTGGCTACAGTTAAAGCTGCCGCAGCGGAACAAGAAGTGCGTTGGCGCTGGGAAGATCGGCTTACCAGTTTGGTGAATGTGCAGTTCAAAGCCCAGAATTTGAGTAATGGCTTGCAGTCCATTGGGGGCTTGATTAATTCCCTGGGTAGCACCGCTTTATTGTGGTACGGGGCATCCCTGGTAATTCAAGATCAACTGACGATTGGTCAGTTTGTGGCTTTTAATATGCTGATTGCCAAAGTGATCGACCCAGTTTTATCCCTAGTCAGTCTATGGGATGAGTTTCAAGAAATCCTAGTTTCTGTGGAACGACTCAATGATGTGTTTACCGCAGAACCTGAAGAAAGCCCTGAAAAACAGTTGCTGGTTTTGCCCCAACTCAAGGGTGAGGTGCAGTTTGAAAATGTAATTTTCCGCTATGCCGAGGAGGAGGAGCGTAACATCCTTCAGAATGTCTCGTTTCGGGTTCATGCAGGACAAACCATCGCAATTATTGGGCGCAGTGGTTCGGGTAAGAGTACCTTGGTGAAGCTGCTTCAAGGTTTATATCACCCGACTAAGGGTCGAATTTTGGTGGATGGACATGATGTGCTTCAGGTTTCGCCTCCCTCCTTGCGGAGTCAGTTGGGTGTTGTGCCGCAAGAATGCTTTTTATTCTCCGGGACAATTTTAGAAAACATCACTCTCTATCGACCGGAATTTACGCTGGAGCAAGTGGTGGAAGTCGCCAAACTGGCTGAAGCTCATGGGTTTATCCAAGCCCTCCCTTTGGGGTATAACACGAAAGTGGGTGAGCGCGGCTCGAATCTTTCTGGGGGACAGCGGCAACGGATTGCGATCGCGCGGGCGCTGTTGGGTAACCCTCGCATTTTGATTCTGGATGAGGCAACCAGTTCTCTCGATACCGAGTCCGAACGCCGCTTTCAACAAAATTTAACTCGAATTAGCCGCGATCGCACCACGTTCATCATTGCTCACCGACTCTCGACGGTGCGGAACGCTGACTCTATCTTGGTACTTGATAAAGGTATTCTTGCTGAGCACGGGAACCATGAAGAATTGATGGCGCAAAAAGGAATTTATTACCACCTCGCCCAACAACAACTCGATCTTTAATGACAAAATCAATCAAAAGGAGGATGTTTGAATAACTATTTGCGGAAAATTCTCACTAAGATATTGCCAAGAAAAGGTTCAAGATTTTGGATTTTTACTTGTAAGTAAAAAAATGTAAAGACTGTGATTTAAATCACTAGGCAAAACGAAAGAAGCGGATTACTGTTAGGTTGGGTTCAAAAGCCATCTGAAAACTGAATTAATGCAATATTCAGAATCGAACACGAAGGCTTTAAGCGAATGATTTTTCTCAATACGAATACTAAAAAGCACGAAGACTCACCCGAACTTTCTAAGGCAGAGGTCGCTCAAGATAGTTATTCTCAACAAGGAATTCTTCGTGACCTTAGTGTATGCAAGGATGATGAAGCAGTTCCTCTTTCTACGGATAGACAATCTGAATTAGCCTTAATTTATGGAGGTGCCATCAGTTCAGTTCAGAGTCCTTCACCCTCTCAAACGACAACTGTCGAGGAACAAGGCAAGAGTTCAGAGACGAATTCTTCTCTCTCCCGTTCCTCAACCTGGTCTACTTCAGTACAAACGCTGCTTGACCAACCTCCCTCAACGCTGCCTCAATGGCTGGTATTAGGAGGAATAGCATTTTGTTTCGCTTTTGGTGCCTGGGCAACCTTCGGGCAAATTGATGAAGTAGGACACGCCCAAGGTCGGTTAGTTCCCAAAGGAGAAACCTATAAGATTGACCCTCTAGAAATGGGGAAGGTGGCAAATATTGCCGTGAAAGAGGGTCAGTCTGTGAAAGCCGGTCAGGTGCTGGTGGAACTGGATACGCAAATCGCAACGGGTGAAGTTGAGCGTCTTCAGCAAATGCTGAGTGCCTCCGAAATTGAGTTAACTCAAAAACAAACGCTGCTGGCTAAAGCACATCTGGAAGGGCGTACTCGTTCCCAAATTGCCCAAGCCACGATTCAATCTCAAAAAGCGGCGCTGATCCAAGCGAACGAGAAGATTGCAGCTACACGTAAACTGCTGAGTGAAAATCAGACAATGGTAGCAGCACTTCAAGAGAGAATCGAACACGTCAAACCGCTAACAGAAACAGCGCAACAACTACTCAAGCAAAAGCAGGTGGATTGGGTTGCACAAAAAGAGCGATTGGACAGGCTAGCTCCCCTATTAAAAGATGGGGCAATCTCTAAAGAAGTCGTGTATCAAGCTGAACAGAACTTGCGCGATCGCCAAAGTGCCATCATCCAAAGTCAATTGGGAGAGACGGCGAGTACCAGAGAACAAGTGTTTCAGGCTGAACAAAGCCTGCGAGATTGCCAGAGTTCCATCACCCAAAACCAAGGCGAACTCCAGCAAGCGATCGCAGAAGCAGCGCGTCTCCAGGCCGAACTAACTCAGAGGGAGGCTGAAGGACGTAAGATTCAGCTGGAATCCCAGCAGCAAATTCAGCAACTCGAAGTAGACATTACTCAACTTAAAGGCAAAATAGCGGATACCCAGAATCTGCTAACTAGTGCTAAGACCAAACTCAATCAAAGATTCCTCTATGCCTCCGTGAATGGAGTCATCTCATCCCTCAATGTCCGCAACAAGGGGGAAGTGGTTCAACCCGGTCAAACCGTTGCAGAACTAGCTCCACAAGGATCACCACTCGAATTATCGGCTGTTTTACCGAACCGAGAAGCTGGATTTGTCAAAGTAGGAATGCCAGTGCAAATTAAACTGGACGCCTATCCCTACCAAGATTACGGCATCATACATGGCAAGGTGAAATCGATTTCCGCCGATGCTAAACCCGACGAGAAACTAGGTCCCGTCTATCGGGTGACAGTAGAGCTAGACCGTAACTATGTTACAGACGAGCATAAACGCATCCAGTTTAAAGCCGGTCAAACCGCCAGCGCAGATATTGTAATCCGTCGCCGTCGCATTGCTGACATGTTGCTCGATCCAATTCGTCAATTGAAAAAAGGAGGTATCAATTTGTAACTCTCCATAACAAAAGGGTTCTCTTCATACACTCTTTAAAAAGGATCTGCCAAATTGGCAACTGTGTTGGGGTAAGGGGATTTTAATATTACAACGGCGGAAATTTCCTTGAATACTTATATTTCCAGCCCAAAAGGAAATTGGCGTTCGCTCAAGCTGCATGAGGCAAAACCCAAAACACTCTAGTTACCTCTAACAACAGCCGCTATCGCGCATAGATTGGTTGAACTACACTTACCAGAGGCAAATAGCAATGACTCAGCACGTTAATTTTTCAAATTCACAATTTAACAAACCCATTAGTTCTGAACAATTAAATCAAATTGTTGAAGCTATCCTGGATGGGAAGTATTCTTGGGCTTGTGTACTGCTCTTACGTTGTGCTGGCTACAATCCCCTACAATACATCCCCTACCGGACTTACAACCGCCTGTTGAAAGACAACACCCATGTTGAAAAACCAATCCAATCCAAAACAGTGTCAATTAACAAGAATAGGCAAAACACCACAGAGCGGTTTAACGCAAAGTCTTCACCAAAAGAGAACGGTTTAAGCCAAATCAGCGACCTAGCTTATCTAGAGGAAGTGGACGAGCCAAGCATGAAGTTAAGGGGTGGCTTTAGAGCAGAGGTACTTCCTTTTCCCACGAAGATAATGTAGGTGACTCAGCACTGATTTAGTAACATTGTATCAGTCGTTCTTCTCTATTTTTCAAGAGTGAGCGGTTGTCATCGTTATCAGTAGCGGACTCAATTTAATTAAAATTGTCAAATTTTTAACTTGAATCTATCACGCCTGTCTAGTTTATTTAAACAAAAGGAACTAGGCGGGTTTTTCTGCTCGGGATTATATCAATTTTATCAAACCAGCCAACACTCATCTGAGTCCAGTTGTTGCTGTCAGCAGGTTCATAATTAAGTAGTCGCTCATGAACGGCATACACCAGAACGCATTAAAAGTCATTTCTCCACATCTCCGTGTCGCCCCGTCCCCGCGTCTATTTTCCAGTCAGGTGGACATTAATATTTGTTGTTGAAGCAAGGCAGAAGACAGAAGGGAAGAGGGTTTGAGGCTCTTAACACAGGTTGACATATCGACGTTTATTTATACATACATACTGACTTTAATACTGACTTTAAGAAAACTGCCAAAATGGCAATACTAATTTTTCGATAATCGATATATTCTTCATAAGAACAAAGGACATGGCTATCCAAGCAAATCTCAGAAGAAAAAGCAATGATTATTTCTGAGCTGAACTACCTAGAAGTTGTTTCTGAACAAGACAATCTTCTCGGTGGAAGATGAAGTTAGATTCAGGCTAAACTACTTGAGATTTTCTAGCCAAGATTTTGTAGATTTTTAAGGAGTAAATACCAATGATTATTTCCGATCTGAATTACCTGGAAACCGTTTCTGAACAAAACAATCTTCTAGGTGGAAAGAAAACCTTCCTGATTGCATCTCCCATAACGCAAACTAACGTTAACATCACTGGACAACTGGCATTGTCATTTGGCGGATACGCCAGTAACAAGAACTACACCGATCAATCTAACAGCGTCAAATTCTAGTGTAATACTCACTTTCCAGCTTGATATTTTATCATATTCAATCTGGAAGAGTTGAGATTTACTTTCCAATGTTTTGTAAATTATTGAGGGGTAAAGACCAATGATTATTTCCGACCTGAACTACTTGGAAAACGTTTCTGAAACAGACAAATTCCTGGGTGGAAAAAAGACAGTTCTTTTCTTTTCTCCCATAACGCAAACCAATGCTAACGTCACTCTACAATTAGCAGCCGCAGGTTTCGGATACGCTAGTAACAAGAACTATACTGACCAGTCTAACAGCGTCAAATTCTAGTTCAATACCTCATTTTCCAGCTTGATATTCTATCATATTCAAGCTGGAAAAATTGAGATTTCTTGACCAAGACTTTTTCAATTTTAAGGAGTAAAGACCAATGATTATTTCCGATCTGAATTATCTGGAAACCGTTTCTAAAACAGACAACATTATAGGTGCAAATAAGACCATCATTATTGCTGCTCCCATAACGCAAACCAACGTTAACATAACCCTACAGGATGGTCTATCATTCTTCGGATCTGCCAAGAATAAAAACCATACTCACCAGTCTAATAAAATCAAATTCTAGTTCAACACTAAATTTCCTGTTTAATACTTCTCAGATTTATTCTGGAAGAATGGAGATTTACTGATCAACACTTTTTCAATTTTTAAGGAGTAAAGACCAATGATTATTTCCGACCTAAACTACCTGGAAACCATTTCTGAAACAGACAATCTTCTAGGTGGGAAGAAGAGTACTATATTGTTTGCGTCTCCCATAACACAAATCAACATTAACGTAGCGCCTCAAGTGGCAGTAGGAGTTCTAGGCGGCAGTGCTACCAACATAGGCAGCTCCTGGTTGGGTAATGGCGTGGGCTTCTAGATTCAATTTCCTGATTTTTAAGCTTCGGCCTCCTTGTGAGTTACAGGCTTAAACATTTGAATTTATCAAACTACTGAAAGTTTAAAATCAACAAATAATAATACTTTCAGTAGTTTTGATTCAAAAATAAATTTTCCATTGAATCAATGTATCTTCATTAAATCTTAATAAGGGTATATATTACGATGATTAAATCACTTCAAAGCTCTTTGTCTTTGACCATGGTGGTGGGTTTAGCATTTACTGTGACTCTTCCAGTACAAGCCAATCCTGTTCCTAGTATCAATGGGGTAAGTTTGAACATTCCCCAACTCCCGTCAGTAACTGTGCCTTTACCTGGTACTAATTTCAGTAACGGTTCGACTGCAACTGCCACCAATAATAACTCTGTAGTTCAAAGCAATTCGGGTGGAAATGCTTCTAACAATAATTCTGTAGTTCAGACGACGAGTGTGACAGCGTCCGGTAACAATGCTCAGACAACAGCATCTAACCAAGCAACAGCCTCCAATGGTAGCGTTTCCTCAACATCTTCAGCTACCTCTTCTGTGTCAGGCGTTCAAAGTAATAGTAGTGCAACAGCAACTTCGTATCCGACGGGAGTTAATACCATCAGCACTACAGCTGTTGCACCGGCTGTAACTGTCTTTACCCCTAATGGCGTGACGACAACGGCCACTACCAGTGCATCCGCCGCCACCTACATCAGCGCATTTTCTGTACCCACCTCTCTCCAAGTCAGTAGTCAGGTTGGTCAGAGCAGCACAAAGATTCGTGTTCAGAATGCTGACAATAGCACAAACGGACAAGGTAGCTACGTAGTCATAGGAGTACCTAGCCGAGTTTTCCCTGGTTTAGGCTTGACATTAGTTCAGTCTCATCCATAGGTTGTTCAGAATACATTAGGATTATGGCAACTCTCAGCATCAGCAGTATCAACGGCAGTCAAATAATAACCTCCTCTGTAGGAGAGAGCAGTAGCTCTAGTTCATCCATTGTTAGTGACGGTACTACGACTACTAGCTCGGTCAGTCTGAGTACAGAGACGACGACAATTAGCATCACTAGTATCAACAACAATGATACGGTGAAAGGTGGGCAAGACAATGATATTTTAACTGGCGGAAATGGGAACGATGTCCTGTGTGGTAACCTTGGCACAGATTCAATCACTGGTGGGAAGGGTGCTGATACATTTGTCCTTACAGTAGACCCTGCTAACCCAATTACTAACCCACTTCTAGCGGATGTTATCACCGATTTCAATAAATCCGATGGCGATAAAATTGGTTTAGCTCAAGGATTAGTTGCCGTTCAGCTTGTATTTGAAGCCTTTGATTCTAATAGTGATAACAAAGCTGATGCAACTTTAATTAAGCTTGGTGCAAATGCAAAAGACGGTATCTTAGCAGTAGTTTTGGGGACTATTGATGCGGCAGGTTTAACCCTCATAAGTCAAACTGATTTCACGACGATATCAGCCGATATTCTGGCATAAGGTTGTTACTTCAGGGACAGATAAAAAACCGAACAATGCCTAATATTTCAAATGCCTTAATTCATCCAGTTGAAATTGCTGAGTTCCTGAAACGAGAAATTAAACTGAAGAAAGTCTGCCAGCAGATTTGGTATCAAAAAATTATCAATCAAGTGGCTCAGGAAAGGGGCATAACCGTCACACCTGAAGAAATTCAGGCTGACGCAGAACGCCAGCGTCGCGAACTCTGTTTGGAGAAAGCGGCTGATACCCTCACTTGGTTAGCCGATCAACTGATTACTCCAGAAGATTGGGAGATAGGAATTCGTGAGCGTCTACTGTCTAAAAAGCTAGCCGAACACCTCTTTGCCAAAGATATAGAAAAAGTATTTGGTCAAAACAAACTAAATTTTGACCAAATTTTACTTTATCAGATTATTTTATCAGATGAAAAACTGGCTCAAGAAATCTTCTATCAACTGGAAGAACAAGAAATTAGCTTTTACGAAGCCGCTCACCTTTATGACATTGATGAAAAACGTAGGAATCAGTGTGGCTTTGAAGGCAAGCTTGATCGCTGGACATTAAAACCCGATCTAGCTGCCGCTGTGTTTGGAGCCAAGATAGGAGAAGTAATTGGGCCCCTCAAAACAGCTCAGGGGTATCATCTTTTAAGGGTGGAAGAGTTTATCCCCGCTGAATTAACACCTCAAAGATATCAAGAAATTCTGGCTCAAATGTTCCAAGAATGGTTAGATGCTGAGTTAATTTACATGCTTCATAGCCAAAGCGCATAAAAAACAATCCAACAAAATTCAGGAATAATTATTTTTTAGAGGGATGCTGAGTTATGAGTTACAAAAAAGTTATATTTAAACGTGTTCTTTCACCTGATGGCAAAAGTATTGCACAAGCATATAGCGAAGTGATTACCTCTGATGATAGTCAGATTACAATTAGTCAAACTGTAACGGTTAATGTTTCTTATAGCAGTAGCTCTAGTCGTTGTTCAACATCAAGTTCGGTAGCTAGCCGTTAGGTTCAACTCCTCCCAATTCACCAATATCTCTATAAGAGAGATAGTCTACTTTAGTGGATTTGAGTGATGAGTCTTGAAGTTAAAGTTCAAGGCTGACTGTGGGGTGAAATTGAGAATGAGACGAGATATTAATGAACATTTTAATTCTAGGGAATTCAGAAGATTTCCATGCGGCACATCTTGATCAGGCACTAACAGAAGCAGGTGCAACGGTAGATTACCTAGACACCCGCTTTTTTCCCACTCAGTTGAAAATGTCTTGGCAACCTGACACTCAGAATGGGTACTTAACTCTACCAAGAGGGGGTCGCTTGAACTTCCAAGATATCAAGAGTGTATTTTGGCGAAGTCTATCTGAGGTCTATATTCCACCCTTAAAAGACGCCAATCAACAGCGAATTGCTTATAATGATTCACTTAGCACGTTGCGATCGCTAATTCAAGCGTGCCCAGCTCGTTGGATTAATTCTTGGCAAGCATATCAGTTTCATAAAGAAAAACCCCTACAACTGAGTAAAGCCAAACAAACTGGACTCACTATTCCAGCTACCCTAATCAGCAACTCTCCAGAGCAAGTGATAGAATTTGCTCAATCTCACAAACAAGTAATTTTTAAGCCAGTCTATGGCGGTACTCATACCCAGTTTTTAACTGAATCTCATTTAGAACCTAAACGGTTAAGCTTAGCACTCTCGCTATCACCAGTCACGATACAGGAATATATTCCTGGCACTAACATTCGCAGCTATGTTATTGAAAGCTCAGTCTACTCTGCCGAAATTCACAGCCATTCCTTGGACTTCCGTGAAGACTCAGACGCCCAATTAATTCCCCTAGAATTGCCAGAAACTATTCACCAGCAGTGTCTGGCCGTTACCCAAGCGTTGATGCTAGAGTGGACTGCGATCGATTGGCGTCTAAAGCCAACGGGTGAATACGTATTTCTTGAAGCCAATCCTAGTCCAATGTTCCTATACTTCGAGAGGCAAACTAGTTTTCCCATTACCCAAAAACTACTCGAACTATTAATGAATTAAATGAATAAAAAGAAGCAACCTTTGGTATTACAAAGGACTGCCCATAAACCTGTTTAAATCCCTTAATTTTCCAGATAACCAAGTGACCACATCTTAAGCATCTAAATAGTAACCACCACCCTCTTCACCTAAAGCCAGTGTGGTATAAACCGGAGGTTTAGGAGAGATAGGCGGTTTGGGAATCCAAGGTAAAGGACGAGGGTAGTAGTCGTGAGCGCCGCCCTCTTCTCCAACCATATTTGTGGTAAGCGTTGCAACTCCACCACCCACTTGAGTTGCCTCATCAAAAGTGAGAGACTCTTCAAATTTCATGTCAATTGCTTCTAGATCGCAAATTTCTAGTTCAAAAGGATGCTTCATATATTTCTCCTCCATTAAGTCCAAGATTGTTGTCAATAATTCAACATTAAACTGACTAATCTATGCCTAGGTTAGAAAAATAATCTTATTGAATGTTGCCATAATGGCAATAATTTAAAATATAGCAGCCGCCAAGATGATTAGGACATCAAAGAAGTGATGTGAGATTTACAACATAATGAGTATCTTTCTTCATCCAATCAAAGAAAAAGAAGGGGTATTCAACCCCTCCTTTTTTAGTTTGATATCCTATTCTAAAAGTATTTGCTTGCCGCATTACCTAGGCAATCAGGTACAGAATGCATGAGAAATAAGACTATTCACAGAATGGCTCAACTCGTCAAATAATCCTCTTATAGAAAGTTTATCGACTGGGACAGGAGGCTCCTGCGGAATTCGATTTAAATTCTTTTAAAATGAGAGACGTTGTTCGATTAAAAAACCGAGAAACCCGACCTGTAATATCAGTACTAGCCGCTTCTTTGTTTCCGCCAAAATTTTTCAACGTCGTTCCGTCAGGATTGATGATGACGCTTGAACTTTGGAAAACATCAAGGAAATCACTGTTGTCTAACGAATTTAATGCACTGGAGATGGTGACAAAGTCTAGGAGAATGGGGGGTTGAGTAGAGTCAGTATTGTCATACAACTGGAAGGCTATCGTTCCAAATGTATTTGCGGCTTCAGATTCATCGTCAACAGAGGTTTTTAGACTTAAGAATCCACTAAAATCAAAGGAAAAAGTCTCACCAGCTCCAACCTGGAAGTTGTAACCGTCTAATCTTGCCGAGCTTTGTGCCGTCTCGGAGTAGCCGCTACCATCCCCATGAACTGTACTCACCGATGTACTAAAGGCTTTGGTTTGAGAGGGACTAGAAGTATCTAAATTAAAAACGGCATCAGCTTTGGATTCGACAACGACTTGACCGTCATTTGTACTCTTTAATATATTAGGGCTTTTGCCTGTCTCAACGGTGAGAGGGTTATGACTAAAATTGCTAAAATTCATGCTGGCTTCAGAACTTGCTAGAGTCGCAGCAAAGCCCGGTAAAGTAGCGAATACAGAGCCTGTAACAAAAGGCGTCAAACATAAAAATAAGCGTTGAGCTAGTTTTGGATTAACTTTCATGGATGCCTCTTTTGATTTCAATATGTTTCAGACAGTAGCCCTCTATTTAACCTAAGTCCCTGATAAATTCCTGTTTTTAAAGCACCCTTACCTGGAAAAATTATGATGTATACTGAACATATTCCTATAAGAATTAATGTTTCAGTTTCCTAGAGATCAATGTTAGGCTTCAACTTTGGGCGATAACATTTCGGATAACAAGCTTCCTTACTTCAGCGGTTAACTCTCCACAACATGATCCTAATGTGAGACGAATAACTTAGCTGTAAAGTTGCCATGAGCATGTGTAAGTTATATTTAAAGATTCATCGAATTTCAATATTTCCGTAAAATTACCGCTATTGCAAAAGCAAGCCGACATAGCTGAAAACCTTGTCAATGCTGGTTTTTTTCTTTTCCATCACAGCTAGTGTTGATTTAGATCACACCTATTGAGGATCACTATCACTGCAATTCTGATGGTTAGAAATCGACTCTCTTCTCTCCCTGCCTTTAGCAATTGATAGCTGTCCAAAAGCGAAATCCTACCCGATCTACTACACCGCTTCTGTCACCCTTACGATAGATGATATTTTGGCAGAAAAAGAAAGTAAAGTTCCAGCGACTCTAACTATGCCCGCTCGTTCTCCCAGGATTCTCGCCCTCGATTTTGATGGTGTCCTCTGTGACGGATTGCTTGAGTATTTCCAGACTTCTTGGCGTACCTACTCTCAACTCTGGAAATCTGATAGCCAGACACCACCGACAGACTTAGCCTCTCAATTCTACCGTTTACGCCCCGTAGTCGAAATTGGCTGGGAAATGCCTGTTTTACTCAGGGCACTCGTACTCGGCATCTCAGAAGAAAAAATTTTGCAAGAATGGCCAAAAGTAGCCCAATCCCTGATTGAAACGGAAAAATTGGATTCAGCCGATATCGGTAAGCGAGTGGATGCAATTCGGGATGAATGGATTGCCACTGATTTAGAAAGCTGGTTAGGTTTGCACCGATTCTATCCGGGTGTGATCGAGCGGCTTTCTGAAACGCTGTGTGCGGCACAGACATCATCCCCAGAAACTGTAACAGAATTGTTCATCGTCACGACTAAAGAAGGGCGGTTCGTCCAGCAGCTTTTACAACAACAAGGAATTGAACTCCCGGAGGAGAGAATTATTGGCAAAGAGTGCAAGCGCCCTAAACACCAAACACTACGGCAACTGTTGGAGATGTTTCCCAGTGACGCGACGACGCTCTGGTTTGTGGAAGACCGACTAAAAACCTTACAATCCGTACAACAGCAAGCTGACCTCACAGATGTCAGACTCTACTTAGCTGATTGGGGTTACAACACAACCGCACATCAGGAAGTGGCTCGCCATGACTCCAAAATTCAGCTATTGTCCTTGGCAGAGTTTGCACAGGATTTTTCACTTTGGCCTGTTTAGGTTGTAAGGTTATAAGCTGTGACGCATTTAAGAAAGCCTATTTCCACACCCTACACCCCACACCCCACACCCCTTATGACAATTTCGCTATGGCAATTTAGCTGCACATCAGCTTAAGCTTGTAGTACACAGCAGAAGCCGAAGCGTTGGTGAGTCAGTTGAAAGTTAGGGGTTGAGCTGAAATTTTTTTCAACATTCAACCATTTAACCTTCAACTGTTCTCCCAAACATTCAACCGTGCAACTTTTAACTCTCTTGACCAATGCTAGATTTAACGAAACTTGCAGGGCAAATTCCTGGGATTAGTCAGCACTTGAGATTAGAAGCAGCGGCGAGTCGCCAACGCCTGGAACTCGGTCAACAACTGCTATTACAAGCTCTGGTACAACAGGAAGAATTGGTGAAGCGGCAACAACAATGGCGTGAGCGCATGACGTTCACCGCCGCCACACCCATTGAACCCCTCGATACTCGAATTGACATCCATTCTCCCCCAGAAAGTCATACCATTTTCGCCACCGATGGGTCACAAATTGCACCGTCTCATCATGAAATTGCCTACTGTTATCTGATTAATGTCGGTCGGGTGATGTTGCACTATGGACAGAGTTTGTATCCTTTATTGGATAGCTTGCCCGAAGTATTTTACCGACCTGAAGACTTATATGTTTCTCGGCAATGGGGCATTCGTACCGAGGAATGGATGGGGCATCGGCGGACTGTTTCAGAGGTGACCATGTTAGCAGAAATGGCTTGCCGTTGGGTCAATCCACCAGGCTCCCACTTTGATATTCCGAATCTAGCGATGGTGGATGGTTCGCTGATTTACTGGTTTCTGGAAGGGATGCCAGGGGAGGCACGCGATCGCATTTTGCCCCCGATTCTAGATGCCTGGAATCAACTGCGTTCTGTTAACGTTCCCCTGTTAGGATACTTGAGCGCCTCTCGTAGCTTGGAAGCCCTGAATTTCCTGCGGTTGCAAGCTTGCCCTCACCCGACACCCGACTGCGCGACTCACTGCGCGAGCATCATCGATAAGTTGCCTTGCCAAATTGTTGACCCCTTGCGGGATGCCGCGTTTTGGGCGACCCTATTACAACCTGGACAACGCAGCC
>DATNQL010000046.1:0-1905 GCA_036704025.1 Stenomitos sp. | reverse complement strand
AATCTTGGTCACTTGAGCATAAGTGAAAGCTTCTTCTTGGTCGAGAAAAACTTGCACCTGCTCCGGCTGCCTCAAGGGAACTGCACTGAGGTCAACGTACACTCGATCAGTAGCAATCAGGATATTGAGGTCATCGACCTTAGCTTGCTCAACACGATTGAGTAAGTCGGTTAGGACAATTCCCGGCTCGGCTTCTACAACTGAAAGGACGGCACGAGACACCTCCTCATCGACTTGTGGCAACTTGGCTTGAAAGTAATCCTCCAGCCAAACAAAGTTTCTCTGGAATATCCAATCAATTTCAGCAGATGAGCGAAAACAGTAGTACAAACCCAGTGCGTGTGCGTACTCTTCACCTGGAGGGCATTGCCACTTACCATGCTCTCCAAGCTGGTAACGATTCGGACTCTCCTGTGCTTTTTTGAGTAACTCCTCTTGTGTCTTGCACTCTTCCCAGCCTGCGGTATTTTTCCGAATGACGAAAAAGTCCGGCGTGTGTAACTGGCGAATGCGTCGTCCTGACTTACTCAGGTAAATAAGTTCAATGGGGGGAGGCTGATCGTAGTACTCCAGCACATCTTGGTCATGCTCTAGTTTATAGATATGCGCTAGCTCGTTACGGTGTGACTCGAACTGAATCGTTCTCCTCATCTTGCGGCTGGGATAGCGTCCTGAAACGTTCTTTCTACCCCCGCCAACAAGCCGCGATGGTTCGGATGAGCGAATTATTTCTATGCTCTTCCTCGCTAGTTCCGTCATATTAAGGCGGCGACACCAGTTTTTGAACTCATCTTCAGTGAGCATCCACCAGTCTCCTCTTACTCCTGAGCTAACGGTTTGTTCCTCACCTAGCTGGGTTTGAAACTGATGAGGATTTTACGAGTGCTACACAGATGGTCAATTAATAGGTTGAGTGATTCCTTGAATATAGGCAAAAACTTCCATAATTTAAAATAAGTTTCCTCTACTTAGAACGCATTTTATTGAGAAATATTACGAGTTATTTTACAAATCGAGATAACTATGCTCAGTTGAAGATGAGCAGGGTAGCACCTCAGTCGCTGGTCGGACTGAGGTGAGACTTGGTTAATTACCTATGGTTTTTATAGGGGAGACGGTTTGCGACTTTGTGCCAACTTATGCCTAGGAATTTTACTTTTGCTCAACTTATGGTTGTTAAATGGAGCTCCGGATATGTTTTCCTGAACAAGAAAATGCCTATTACAGCGGCTCTTATACTCAATTTATGGTTGTAATTTTGCTCAACTTATGGTTGTAGTGACAACGCTTCCAGATCATTAGGATTTTTAGCTTGGTAGCGTGGGAAATGAATATCTTGAGTGCGTCGGCTCAATTGACCGCTCAAGTTACGGAACGTTAGCAGTTCGTAAGTACCAATTATCACATGGGGAACACAAGTAAGATTGGCGATGGACTTGATGCAGTCCATGTTGTCCTGAAGTCGGCGTCCACTGTTCATCTTTTGGAGATGCTGTGCTTCATCAATCAAAAAAGCATCTGGACAACGATGTTTTAGAGCATTCTCTAGGGCACGACGTAGATTTGGGGCGGATACTTTTGGCTCAATAACAATTTTTCCTTGATTATTGCGATGAACACCTCGTTCACCATAGTCAATTTTGTAGTCAATCAGCGGTTCCTCCATTGCGATTAAGCTACGAGTAAAGTAGTCTTTCCAGTTGAAGTTGCCTGACTCCGGTGCGATCGCTTCGACTCGCACAACTGGAATACGACCGCGATCAATTTCTAGAGCGTCGGTCCAGTAATCACGATTGGGGTTAGCATGACCTTCAGGGGTTGAAACAAGAGTCTTGGGATGGGTGATTGTGTTAAGAGATTTAAAGAGGTTCTCATTGAACAGCCACCCTGGCGATCTGCTTGCAG
>DATNQL010000045.1:0-3142 GCA_036704025.1 Stenomitos sp. | reverse complement strand
ATGGCAGTCGAATTCATGGGGATTTTGAGGTTACACCCCCGGACAATTTTCATCGACTGGCTCCTTTTTTAGCGATTACCGAACGGGGTTCACAGCCACAGCGGTATGAACCGCAAAACAAGGTTCTGCCCCCGTCAGCCGGGTTGGTGGTGCGTAAGCAAGCGTGGTTGGAGAGTGTTCCTCGACAACTGGTTTTGACGGGACGAACTCCAAAGAGTATGTTGACCGGCGAAGATTTGGAGATGCTGGCTCATATTCAAGCTAAGGGGTGGGAAATCTGGTATAACCCCGCGATGCAAATTGACCATAAAATTCCCCACTGGCGTTTGAAGCGAGAGTATTTAATTCCGTTTTTCCGGGGAATTGGGTTGAGTCGTTATGTGACGCGGATGCTGAGTGTGAAACCTAGACAGCGACCGCTTGCCACTTTAGCTTACCTGGCAAACGATTTACGCAAGATAGCTTTTCATTTGCTTAAATATGGCTTCCGGGTGCGCTCGGACTTAATAGCCGCTTGCGAAATGCAGTTGTTTATGAGTAGTTTCCTCAGTCCTTTTTACCTTTGGAGTCGTGGGTATTTGCATCACAAAGATTAACCCAGATTCCCGCCTGCGGTGACATCCTACCAGTGGTAACGAATTATGTCAGTTGATTTTACGGTTGCAATACCAACCTATAACGGGGAAAACCGATTACCGAAGATTTTAGAGCGACTGCGATCGCAAATCGGTATTGCTCACCTCACCTGGGAAATCATCGTCGTTGATAACAATAGTCAAGATGCTACAGCCAAGGTCGTTTCTGACTATCAAGCCATGTGGTCGGGTTCTGGACGATTGAGGTATTGCCTAGAACCTCGGCAAGGAGCCGCTTTTGCTCGCATCCGAGCTGTACAAGAAGCCCAGAGTGAGTGGGTCGGTTTGTTGGATGATGATAACTGGCCCGCATTGGATTGGGTAGCGGCAGCCTATGCCTTTGGTCAAACTCACCCTCAAGCCGGTGCCTACGCCAGTCAAATTCACGGTGACTTTGAAGTCGAACCGCCCCCAAATTTTGAGCGAATTGCGCCATTTTTAGGCATTACGGAACGAGGACAACAGCCTCATCGCTATGAACCCAATCAGCTTAAATTACCGCCAGGAGCGGGATTGGTGGTTCGTAAGCTAGCTTGGTGCCAAGCCGTTCCTCCACAACCGATACTCAAAGGTAGGCTGGGACAATCGTTGGTTGGGGGTGAAGATTTGGAGCCGCTACTACATTTGCACCAAGCGGGTTGGGAAATTTGGTATAACCCAGCCATGGAAACCTATCACCAAATCCCTCGTTGGCGATTGGAGAGAGCTTATTTAGTCAACCTGTCGCGGGGTGTCGGTTTGAATAGTTGTTGCCTGCGAATGATGAATACGCCGTTTTCGCAACGGCTCAACGTTTTAATCCGCATCTTTCTGGGCAGTCTGCGTCGGTTCGTTGTACACCTGTTGCGATATCGTGCCGTCTGGTTTGGAGGGACAAACGCACCATCGTCTTTCCATCATTTAGTGGAGGCTTGCGAACTGGCTTTTTATTGGGGTTATTTACTCAGTCCATTTTATTTTTTTCAAACGAGCCTCACCCGAGCCATCCGCTCATTATCTCTGGTAGAAAATACGGATGGTGTCAGAAATTCGGCTTTCTCTACTAAGGCTAATTTTTAAAACATTCTGGGATTAAAAAGACAGCCTTGCATTAAAATAGCCTGATTTTTGTGGGCTAGCGATGGCTGTTGATATACGCTGAGGACGTAATACAGGGGTGATATCATGTCCGTCTAATTACCCATAATAAAAACTCTCCGCGTCCCCGTGTCCCCGCGTCCCCGCGTCCCCGCGTCAATCCTAACGATGGGTGTTTAACCGGACATGATATGACCAGCTCGTCTGGTAAATTTTGATGTTTTGACGACCAAAATATGATAAAGCTCTATTTATGAAGAAATATTGTGGAATTGATCAGATCAATCGATTAATCTCGAATTTTTTAAAGACTAGATGAAGCGACTTTGACTCTGTTGCTCATCGTCAGGTATTGACCTATCATACAAGTGACGTATTACAAGTTGTACAGGCATCTGACAACTTTGGTGAGTTCTCGGACTGACAGCATCGAGATAAGAATGGCTCCTCACTGGCTAAGTCTCTCTCATCAATTAAACATGACGAGTCCTGATACAGGACGAGACTTGTCTCCTTGTAAGAGAGAAGCGAGAAAGGAGTTTGTGAAACGAAACCATGGGACGATGCTGAAGATTAAAGCCGTTCACATAGCCAGGTCAGTATACTGCATAACTTGTTGGGATTTTTGTTAGCGAAAACGTTACTAAATTATCTTTGCGAGGAATTATTTGTGGCGTTCATTCGACTCGCAGATCTAATCATTAACCTTGACTGTATTGCCGCAGTTAGATTCACCACTTACAACGGATTGAATGATGGGATAGATATCCCGATTGTTAATATTTGTTTGACGATTCCTGAAGGTTCATTAGATGGAGAATCAGAATGTTGTCTGAAAGATTGTGAAAATTGCCAGTGTGTGGAAAAACTAGAGTTTGAGAGCGATTTAGCAGTTGCTATCTGGGACTACTTTACCCAATCAACGGATGTCACTGTGCTATTTGAGTAAATTTCTAAAAGTTGGCTGTTTGATTAAGATTCAAAGGTAGAAACACAGGTGATTGTGCCCCAAAAATGCTCATTTTCAATGTGAAAACCGCTGCGAGAGGGATGAGGTGCCACAGTTAATTTTGATGGGATCACTAAGTTCTATTCTGTCTGTCTAATTACCCCTAATAAAAACCTCTGTGCGTCCCCGTGTCCCCGTGTCCCCGCGTCAATCCGAACGATGGGTGTTTAACCGGACATGATATTAATGGGCAAAGGAACTCAGATATCTCGGGACATGGGGACACCTGAGATAAATTTTTTATGAAGAATATTATGTCTCTTGTCTGACTCGCTCGTTTGTTCTAGAGCGTCGGTCCAGTAATCACGATTGGGGTTAGCATGACCTTCAGGGGTTGAAACAAGAGTCTTGGGATGGGTGATTGTGTTAAGAGATTTAAAGAGGTTCTCATTGAACAGCCACCCTGGCGATCTGCTTGCAG
>DATNQL010000044.1:0-3288 GCA_036704025.1 Stenomitos sp. | reverse complement strand
GCAAGAACGTTGAAAAAAACTACTTAATGTTGGTATGGGAATTCGGAATTTTATTGAAATCTCTTCCCAGCTTTGACCCGAAAATCTGGCTAGCGCTATCACTTGAAAATTAGCATCTAAACGATTTCGTACATGTGTCTGTTTAAACAGATTTTTAGCATCCTCCTCTATAGAGTCACGAAGTTGTTCAAATAATGAAGGTGATTCATCAGAGGACAATCTCTCTTCTAAATTACTCAGTGATGGTAAATCTACGATTCTTGGGTCTTTGAATTCTCGGCTAGTTTCTAGAATGACTCGATCCAGGCGGAAATTGACCCAAGTCATGAATTTTTTATCTTGACCCCGTTCGGGATCATATTTGTCAATCTTCCGACAGATATACATCAAAGTTTTATTGACCGCTTCTTCATAAAGCAAGTCATAAAACTGAGGGGAAAATCTTGTGCGATGTGGGCGGCTCAGCTTGCCCGATAGCCGAATGGCTTCCACCAATTCCCCTAAAGCATGTTGTCGTAATTCACTATGGGGTGGGTGCCGTTGAGCTTCTAAGGCTAGTTTCTTGAGTTGCACATCATCCAAGACTGTTCTAAAAGCATGATTCTTTATGGTATTGATCCATGTTCTTACAGGGATACGTTTTGGGTTGTAGTGGCTAAGTTCTTCACCTACCTTATGTATAAGTTGCTGTTGTGCTCGCTCGTAAATCTCCTGGTAAACACCGAATAGAGGTTGACCGATAGGCGGACGACCAATTTTTCGCGATCGGAGAATTTCTTTGACTAGTTGAGTTACAGCCAACTGCCACTCCTCAGTTTTGGGAGTGTGTTGTTGCACCTGTGTGATTAGCTGTTCGAGTTGCTCATCCATAGTCTTGAAAATAACACTGGAAGTGCAACTCGTTAATAGAGCGTTCATCATTCGTTGAAAGTTCCTCCGAATCACCAGGCGAAGCATCTGTCAGATGCCGAGGTTGTGCCTGGTAATCCAAAGGGCGTTGCCTAAGTGCCTGTTCACTGGTCTTTGAATCAGGAACCTCTGATTGTTACTCAGCTAAACAGTCAAAGTTTTATGCATTTTTTACACAAATTAATATTTTGGATTTTGCATAAAACGCTGAATTTTTGAGCGGAGTTACAGACAGAGGGGGGTTTTTGAAGCTTAGCCCTCTGTTTAAAGACCGACCATAACATTGTGGGAGTAACTGCTATGTCTACAAACTCTGCTTTGCCAGCGCCACAGCTAGGAACTCAGGTTGCTGCTACATCAACTATCAATGTGACCTACAACGGCTTCACCTCTGAGGCTCAGGCTGCATTTCAGTACGCAGTCGATATCTGGGAGACGCTAATTCAGTCCCCCGTGACAATAAATGTTCAAGCAAACTGGGCAGCTTTGGGCACAAAATTTCTCGGACAAGCTAAGCCGACGGAGTTGTATAAAGACTTTTCTGGCGCACCTGTGTCTAACACATTGTATCCAGTTGCCCTAGCTAATGCACTTGCTGGTCGGGATCTGAACAGCAAACAAGCTGATATCACTGCAAGCTTTAGCAGTGACGTTAACTGGTATTTTGGTACCGACGGTAACACACCTACTGGACAGTACGATTTTGTCACCGTCGCCTTACATGAACTGGGTCACGGATTAGGATTTTATAGCTCGATGAATGTAACGCCTAATAGCATGGGGCAAAGCCTAGGCAGTTGGGGAAGTAGTAATTCTCCCTACATTTTTGATCGCTTCATCGAGAATAACGCTGGTCAAAATCTGATTAATACAACACTCTTTCCCCAAAACTCTACGCAGTTAGGGAATGAGCTAACCAGCAATAATGTATTTTTTGACGCTTCTATCACCACCTCAAGAAATGATAACGTCCGACCCAGGTTGTATGCACCTAATCCTTGGGAAGGAGGTTCTAGCATCTCCCACCTTGATGATGGAACCTATGACGGAACCATTAACGCTTTAATGACGCACGATACTGACTGGGCTGAGGCTGTTCACCAACCAGGTCCAATCACCTTTAATATGTTCCGAGATATGGGCTGGTCTATGAACACGGAAGGTTGGAGCTATGGCACGCCTCGTAATGATTCCCTGATAGGGACAGCAGCAGCCCAAAATATATATGGTTTGGAGGGGATAGACACCCTGGACGGTGGCGCAGGCAACGACTTCATCAATGGTGGCGCAGATAACGACGATCTGTATGGTGGCACAGGCAATGACACACTGGATGGTAGTGAAGGAGACGACTATCAGGATGGCTGGGAGGGTGATGACATCCTATATGGCGGGACAGGTAATGACGTTCTAGTTGCTTGGACGGGCAACGACATTCTCAAAGGCGAGGCTGATAACGACTGGTTGGATGGTGCTGCCGACAACGACACGCTCTATGGCGGCGAGGGCAACGACACCCTTGGGAACGCCTTTCTTCAGGGCGAAGCTGGTGACGACAAGATGTATGGTGAGGGCGGCAACGATAAGCTGTATGGCGGTACAGGAAATGACTCACTGGATGGCGGTATCGGTAGCGACACAATGTATGGCGGTACCGATGACGACTACCTCGATGGTTGGGAGGGTGATGACATCTTATATGGCGGGAACGATATTGCCGGACTAAATAGTGGCAATGATGTCCTCGTTGCTTGGAAGGGCAACGATACCCTGTATGGAGGGGATGGCAACGACTGGCTGGACGGCTCCTACAACAACGACGCACTGTATGGCGGCGATGGTAATGATACCCTTATTGGTTACGGCGGTGGCACAGAGCGAGACACGCTAGTGGGTGGAGCGAACGCAGACCAATTTGTACTTGGAACGAGTGCGGGTGCTTTCTACTTTGGAGATGGCAGTACTGGCTATGCCACAATTGTTGATTTTCACAAGAACTCACAAGGCGATAAAATCATAGTCTATGGCATCAAAGATGACTATCGGCTCGATACATCGCACAACTTCTCTGGTGGTTCAACTAATGACACTGCAATCTACTACAAGAATGATTTGATTGCTGTTGTGGAAGACAAAATTTATACCAGTCGCTCAGACCTTCTTACGTTTGGTCAAACACCGTTCTAGGATTTGGCGACTTACTAAAATTGGGGGTAATGACTTGTTACCCGAATGGTGTCCACCTAACAATGATGGGAGAAAGGTTTGAGTGATACACCACTGTTACAAATTGGGGAAAAAGTAATTTACCTCATGAGATACCATTCCTTTTAAAATTTTTAGTCCAGATAATTGTCTCACCGTCAAGGTGTAAGCCAT
>DATNQL010000043.1:0-3655 GCA_036704025.1 Stenomitos sp. | reverse complement strand
CTGCAAGCAGATCGCCAGGGTGGCTGTTCAATGAGAACCTCTTTAAATCTCTTAACACAATCACCCATCCCAAGACTCTTGTTTCAACCCCTGAAGGTCATGCTAACCCCAATCGTGATTACTGGACCGACGCTCTAGCAGTTTGGCAATTTTGGAGGCTGGAAAAAGGAATATAAGCCACTCCGCCGCTACCAGGAAGGCTGGTTTTATACTTGGCCCACTCCTGACTACTACCGGATTGGTGCAAGAGTGTACCTATCACACGTATTTCTGTCCCGTCTGGTGCGAAACCAAGCACTCTGGAACTTAAAGAGGGGCTGGCATAAATAGCTGCTTTCAATTCCTTTTGGGCTGTACCGACTGGATATCCTTTTACATAGCAAATTGGGTTGCCTAAAGCAGGCACAGTAAAAACAGTAATCACCACGAAAACAGACACCATTAGGGCCAAAATTTTCTGCCACCATTTGACTTGTTTCATGGGAAACCCCTCTCGACAGACATCGAGATTTTGAATTGTCCGCGTTCTATTTCAACCTGAATCTCGGATAAGTTATAGATACTTGAAGCCTACACCTTTCTGTCTATTCTGGATTGTTTTTTAAATTAAATTTATATTGAAAAATACTGTCGCGGACTCATGGTTGATTGACCAGAATTTGCCGATAAACCTGAATCATCTGCTGCGCGATCGCATCCCAACTATAATTCTTCAAAGCATACTCTTGACCCTTCCTTCCTCGGCGCTGCCGTTCCCCAGCATCCTGAAGTGATTCCCGTAAGCACTCCGTTAAAGCATTCACCGCACAAGGACAAACCCAACCAGCCTCAGCACCTTTGACTTCCTCCCAAATATGAACCTGGTCAGAAATGACCACGGGCGTCCCGGCAACCATCGCTTCTGCCACCGCAATACCAAAGTTTTCGTAATAAGAAGGGAGGACAAATAAGTCCGCATCTTGCAATAAAGCCGCCTTCAATTGCCCCGTCACAAAGCCTGTAATTGTCGTGCAGGAGGACAGAGGCGAAGCCTTAATTTGTTCGGTAATCTGGCTTTCATAATCTGGGTCTTGAGGATTTGTCCCGGCTAGAACCAAGTGAAAATTAACGCCCTCTGCTAACAATTTTTCCAGTGCTGGTATGAGCAAATTTAGACCTTTTTTGGGGTCAAGACGGGACATAAATAGCAGCAAAGGCTGGTTATCTGAAATACCCAATTGACGCCGCGCTTCTCCTTTAGGGGGCATCACTAACGGCGTCACTCCTAGCGGAATCACCAAATCTCGTGTCTGAATGCCAAAACGTTCCGAAATCTTGGCTTCTTGGGCACTCGTGAAGTGAATGCCTGCCGCACCGGCTAAGTTAGATCGTTCCCATAGTGCGGCATAGATTTGCTTGAGTTGCCGTTTCTTTTGCAAGTCTGCTGGGTCAAGGGTGCCTAAGGGACGCAGAATATAAGGTAGGTTTTTGTGTCGTGCGATCGCAGCCGCTGCTGTACTCACTGGCGAAAATAAAGCATGAATATGAGCCAGATCAAATTCTCTGGCTTGGTGCCATAACCAGCGCAAAAGGTCAGGGGAAAACTTGTAACGGCGGAAGGGAGAACACCGAAAGTATCGCACTTGATAACCATCTTGCTCTACAGGTTGATTTAGGGGAACATCCAACGGGGGTTGCCCTACATCTCCATTCGAGTCCGTTGTGAGTACTGTAACGTCTACTCCCTGAGAGGCCAATGCGGATGACAGCCCTTTTACCATCTGACTAGGGCCACCGTAAACTAAGGAAATTGAAGGAATAATTTGTAGAATCCGCAGAGGCTGGCTCATGGATGGTCTATCTCCTGTCAACGAAGGAGTGGGTTGAAGCTGTAGAACATTCAACTCTTCTTGCCAATCCTATCTGGATCGTACCCTTAGAGCTACCAAGGACTCCCGACCATTGTAAAAGCGGCCCAGTAGTAGGGAGAAGAAAAAGCCTCACTCCCCATCATGGTGAGTTCTGACGGTAAAGGAACTGTCTCTGTGGGGGTGTGCAACTTACCCCCTTCCAATCGCACCTGTCCTTTGAGCATCGCGATTTGAGCTTGACGGAGAGCCTCGGCTTTAATGGGTGCCGTTTTCAGCTCCTGATAAAATTGTGTCATCAGCCCCAATGTTCCGGCATCGCTGACCTGCCACAAACTGGCAATCACAGACTTGGCTCTGGCCTGCACAGCTAATCCGGCAAAGCCTAATTCGGCTTGTCTATCTCCGATTGCCGTCTCGCAAGCACTTAACACTAATAATTCTAGGGGCGTATTGTTCCAAGGGAACTGCCCCATCTGATCCAAGGTTAGCTTCTTGTCCCAAAACTGAATGTAAGAATTGCTCGGTTCTCCGGGTTGGAAGGCGGCATGAGTGGCTAAGTGAATAATTTCATAGGGCTGTGAGGCTTGCTGCAATTGGAGATTGGTGAGGGTGAACTCTTGATTAAGGAAGGATTTCCCTTGCCCTAGATTAGTCGTAATCGTGGATAATTCGATCGGTACAGCCGGCAAGGGATTTTGGTCTTTAAATTCCGACGCCCCCATCGCTAGTACAGGCGACTTCCTCAAATCGGTGTAGACTTTATTGATGAGTTTGAAAGCGGGGATGCGGGAGAAGCTATACTTTTCTACCAGAAACTGTTTCCCATCATGTAAAGCCGCTAGGGGTAAAGTCCGCAAACCGCCACCCACACAAAAGATCAGCGTGTCGATTTTTTGAGCTTGAAGGTCTGCCTCTAGTGGGGCAATCATCCATTGATACAGTTGCTGGGCTGGTGCTCGATATTGGGTCGTATTCCTGAACACGGGGTTGATCAGAAATCGGGTCATCTCTTGTGCCTGATGAAGCAACTCATCGCGATTTGCCTCTAAGACACGCTTATGAATCGGTTCACCGTCGGGCGTGATCATTATCAGTTCTAGTTGTTGCGGTCGAGGAACCATGTAAATGAGAGCCGGTTTTTTCCCCGTTTGAGTCGCGATTTGTGAGAGAGTATCGCCAATTTTCTGGACTGTCATTGAGTCATTGGAAAAATTAGCCTCAAAGTAGTCCTCAAAGTCTTTTTCCCACGTTCGCTCGATCAGGGGCACTGCAACAGAAAGATTATCTCGGTCAAGAGCGAATAAGTGTGTGGGAACAACAGGAATCTCCGTTTGGGCTTGAAGGATTTGCCCTGGATGAGGGGAATGGGTGCTATCCGGGTTAGACTTCGGGTTCAGGGTTCGTGCCTGTACAGGTGCTGCACCCAGCGTGCCCGTAAGCTGTAATGCTGCCAGCCCTAAGCTAATTCGACGCACTACTGATTTCATCTTCACCTCACGGAAGAAGTCTCACGACAAATCGACAATGCCTTTCCCTAGATCAACTATCCTCTGATTCACTCTCAGGGGTATCGACCCTTGTGAGTATTTCGTATTACAGGTGCGCTCAAGTGTTTTTGCTGTCTGTTTAGGACGCGATCGCCATTTTGTCACCAGGGGATTCGCTAGCGTCGCGCCGAGGCTCCTCATGTTGCTGACGCTAGTGCTGATACCAAGTTACATTCATACGTAGCATATTCATATTCTCCGCGTCCCCGTGTCTGTCTTAACTAAGCTGTGACGCATTTAAGAAAGCCTATTTCCACA